>CANBEE010000090.1 GCA_947367415.1 uncultured Bacteroidales bacterium | reverse complement strand
GCTCACGAGAGTGCGATTTGGACAAACCACTAATACCATAAATGCGATGAAAAGAATTAGTCTTATTTCTTTGGCGATGGCGATGACATTGTCAATGCAGGCCAAGGACATCTTGGTCAACACTCCCAACACCTCCTTGTTGCTTAAGGCGGATGAGGGGCAACCTCTGCACGTGAGCTATTATGGCGAACGTATTGACCGTGTGGACCAAGTGTATAATGCCTATAGCTTGTGGGAACATGCGTATCCGGCTTTTGGCGCGGGATGCCAGAATGTGCCGGCACTGAGCGTGAAGCATGCCGATGGGAACATGAGTACGGAGCTCGTTTATCAGAGTGATACGAAGGTCGAGGAACCTAATGCCACGCTCTATACCATCACGATGAAGGACAAGCTGTATGACTTCTGGGTCGACGTGTGTTACCGTGCCTACACGAATAGTGATGTGATAGAGACCTGGAGCGTCATTCGCAACGAGGAGAAGAAGCCTGTCACGCTGCTCAAGTATGCCAGTGGATATATGCCCTTCCGCCAGGGTGATGCCTGGGTGAGCCATCAGCATGGGTCGTGGGGAGCAGAGTCGTATATCTACGAGGAGCCATTGCAGTTGGGCGCCTTCGAGGTGCACGATGTAAACGGAACGCGCAATGCCATGACGAATCGCCCCAATATCATGATTTCTCTCGATGGCAAGCCCCGCGAGAATGAGGGTAGGGTGATAGGTGCTGTGCTGTGTTGGAGCGGCCCATACCGCATCACCATTGATACTCGTGGCCAGAAGGAGCACCACCTGATTGCCGGCATCAGCGAGGCTCACTCGGAGTATAAGCTGAAGAGGGGTGAGACGTTCACCACGCCCGAATTGGCGTTTGCCTATAGCGATGAGGGTATGGGCGGCGTGAGCCGTAGCTACCATCGATGGGCACGCCTGAACAACAAGGTGCACAACGGTACGGCATTGCGTAAAATCCTCCTCAACAGTTGGGAGGGCGTGTACCTCAACGTGAGCCAGGAGGGTATGGAGAAGATGATGGATGGCATCAAGGAGCTGGGTGGCGAGCTGTTCGTGATGGACGACGGATGGTTTGGCGACAAGTATCAGCGCTCGATAGACAATTGTGCCCTGGGAGATTGGGTTACCGACACCCGTAAGCTGCCTGAGGGAATCCCTGCGCTCGAGAAAGCGGCTGCAGAGCGTGGCCTCAAGTGGGGTATATGGATTGAACCCGAGATGACGAACACGAAGAGTGAACTCTATGAGAAGCATCCCGACTGGATTGTGTGTCACCCCAACCGCACACCCATCACGGGACGTGGTGGCACGCAGCTCATACTTGACATGAGCAATCCCGAGGTCCAGGACTTCGTGTTTGCCGTGGTGGACAATATCATGCAGGAGACTCCCAATACCTATTATATAAAGTGGGATGCTAACTTTGAGATTCAGAACTTCGGCTCCAAGTATCTCAGCGGCGACAATCAGAGCCATCTCTATGTGGACTATCACTTGGGACTGCGCAAGACGCTGGAGCGTATCCGTGTCAAGTATCCCGACCTGGTGATTCAGTGCTGCTCGAGCGGTGGCGGACGTGTCAACTATGGCTTGATGCCCTATTTCGACGAGTTCTGGGTGAGCGACAATACCGATGCCCAACAGCGCCTGTTTATTCAGTGGGGCACCAGCATGTTCTTCCCGGCATGTGCCATGGCTCAGCATGTGAGTGCATCGCCCAATCATCAGACGGGCCGTGTCATCCCTCTGAAATTCCGCTTCGATGTGGCCATGACCGGGCGCTTGGGCTTGGAGATGAGGCCGAGCGACCTCTCGGAGAGGGAACTGGAGTATGCTAAGCAGGCTATTGCCACTTACAAGGAGATTCGCCCAATTATCCAGCAGGGCAATCAGTATCGCATTCTCTCACCCTACGACAAGACGGGCTATGCCTCGGAGCTTTACATCACGGATGACAAGTCCGATGCCGTATTCTTTGCCTATAAGTTTGAGCATTATGTCGACCAGTTCCGTCCTCGCTTCCATTTTGCAGGCCTTGACCCGGATGCGACGTATAAGCTTACCGAAATCTGTCGCAATGGCAGGACCGACCATTGGGAGGGACATGCCTTTACCGGCAAGTTCCTCATGCAGCAAGGTATAGAGATTGCGCTCAACGGACAGTTTGCCAGCAAGGTTATCCGCCTTGAGAAGCAGTAGTGGAAACTATGCTCAGAAACGAAGTTCGCTGGCCGAAGGGAAAAGCGATGACAAACTGAAACGAAAGAAGAGGGTGTGCCGCGAATTACGACACACCCTCTTCTCTTTCTTGTGCTATAGTGTGATTCCCTTAGGGATAGAGAATCTGTGCCTGCAGCTTGTAGAGCTCTGCACCGGCCAGGAGTACACATCCGAGGCCGTAGTCCTCAAAGTCGGGCACGCTGTCATAGGTGACGGGCTGGCCTGCCGAGGGGTCCTTGCCTGTTCCCTGCATGTAGCCGAGGAAACCGTTGGGGTGAACAGCCTTCTCTACGATGGCGTTCCAGGCGCGTATCATGGGCTCTTCGTAGGTCTTGGCATCGAGAATGCCGTTGCGGATGCCCCATGCCATGCCGTATACGAAGAGGGCTGTGCCTGAAGTCTCGGGACCGCCATAGTTGGTGGGGTCGTGGAGGCTCACGTTCCAGAAACCATCCTCGCGCTGGCACTTGATGAGCGCCTTGCTCATGGCCTTGAAGTCGCGCAGATAGTCCTTGTAGTGCTTCTCATTCTTGGGAATCTCGTTCATTACGCGTAGCAGGGCAGCATATACCCAGCCATTACCACGGCTCCAGTAGCAGTCCTCACCGTTAGGCTCGGTGTAGGGTGGGTCGTAGTCGGCATCGCGCCACCAAAGGGCATCCTTGGGGTTGTACATGCCGTTCTCGCCTAACTGATTGCGGGTGTACTCGTAGAGGTCCCACATCTTGTCGTAGTAGCGCTGGTCATCGTAGAGGTTGCCGAACTTGGCAAACACGGGCATGGCCATCTGTATGGCATCAATCCACCACCAGTCGTCGGCCTGGGGAGTGTTGACCATGGCGTCGATAGATACTTTCACATTCTTGAGCATCACGGGGTCGGGGCAGATGCGGTAGAGGTCTATATAGGTCTGTCCGCAGCAGTGGTTGTCGGCATGGCGTGTGGTGTTGCCATTGCGCATGCCCCACTGGTGTGATGCTCCCCAGTCGTAGGCATATTTGTAGAAGTCCTCGCGCGGATAGATCTCGTGCAAGGCCATGAGTCCTTCGTAGTATACGGCGCGAGTCCACAGGTTGCTGGGGCGTATGCGCTTCACGTTGGTGGGTACAGAGGGGTCGGGCCACTTCTTCATGAAGTAGTCGTTGACCAGCAACAAGGTGTTGAGAATCTCTTTTTGTGTAGGCATCTCCTGTGCCTTGAGCGAGCCTGCGCATATCAGCAAGGCAAGCAAGATCCATAATGTACGTTTCATAGTATAATAAGAGTTGTTAATCGTTCATGGCTACAATGTCCTTTTGGACTTTCTCCCACTGGTCCTTGGCATACTCCTGCATGTCGACGACCTCGTCTTTCTCATCTACAATCTCCTGTCCGAGCATGGTCTCGATGACATCCTCCATGGTGACGATACCGCGCAGTGAACCATATTCGTCGAGGATGGCCGAGATGTGCTCCTTCTTCTCGAGGAGCTTCTCCCAGATGTCGGCTACGGAATCCTCCTCGCCGAAGGTCATGATGGGGCGGATAATCTCGCTGAGGTGCATGTTGAACTTGTCCTCGGCCATCTTCTCCAGTACCTCTTGGCGGAGCACGTATCCTATGATGTATTCGTCGTTCTCCTCATCATAGATAAGGATGCGCGAGTGGGTGTTGTCGCTCTTGTAGAACTCGCGTATAGTCATACTGCCCGGCACCATCTCTACAACGACGCTGGGAGTCATAATCTCGTGGGCGGTTACCTCATCAAGCTTGAGCAGGTTCTGTATCATCTTCTTCTCCTCGGTTTCGATGACCTCTTCCTCGGTAGCTACGCTCACCATGGCTGATATGTCTTCACGGCTTACGCTCACCTGGTTCGACTTCGAGGAGATGAGGCGCTGCAGGTGCTCCAACACCCATACCAAGGGGAAGGAGATGAAAATCATGCTGTCGATAATCACCGATGCCGGGATGGCCAGTGTACGCCAATAGCTTGTGCCTATGGTCTTCGGGATAATTTCTGACAGGATAAGGATGCATAGGGTGAAGATAGTAGAGAAAACTCCTACCAGCGCATCGCCATATACCTCATACACGAGTGAACCTACGATGGAGGCTCCTACGGTGTTGGCAATGGTGTTGAGGCAGAGGATGGCCGAGATGGGACGGTCGCTATTTGTCTTCAGGCGTTTGAGCCTCTTGGCACCCTTCACTCCCTGGTCTTCCAGACCAGCGATATAGGATAGGGGCGTGGATAGTAATGTGGCCTCGAGCGTTGAGCACAGAGCCGACAACGCTATCGAGATGAGCATGATGATGTATATTAATTGTTCTTCCATAATTCAATGTGTTGATAAAAAATGACAAAAAGAAACAGCCTGCACCCCGAGTGGGGTGCTTGCCGAGTTATGTCTGTGATACGTGGCGGCAGGTGGCCGGAGCGTGTATGCTCGTCAGAGTGTCTGTATGTTGTTCTTGTTCGTCGAAGGCGTTTCCGTTTTGTCTAAATTGACTGCAAATGTACAACAATTAATAATAGAATTAAAATAAATAGGGTGAAAGATTCTAAAAACGCCGTTTCTTAATATACTTCCACTTTGGCTGCAGCGGCCTTGCACTTGTCGCGCAGCGCGTCCATATCGCTGCCGTTGGGGGCGTTGCATACGACTACACCCATACGGCGGTTAAGCTTGGTGTAGGGCTTGCCAAAGATGCGGATGTCGGTGTCAGCCTCGGTAACAGCCTCTTCCATGCCGCGGTAGCGGGGTTGCTCTTTAGAAGCAATGGGCGATAGTATAACAGCACTGGCTCCCATACGGTACTGCTCAATCTCAGGGATGGGCAGTCCGAGCACGGCGCGAGCATGCAGCTCGAACTCGTTGAGGCACTGTGTGCCGGCAAGGGTAACCATGCCTGTATCGTGTGGACGGGGCGATAGCTCAGAGAAGTATACGCCATTCTCGTTGCTGAGGAAGAACTCCACGCCCCAGATGCCGGCACCAGTGAGCGCCTCGGTCACCTTGGCTGCCATGCGCTGGGCCTCGGCAAGGTGGTCGGGACGGATGGGGGCGGGCTGGAAGCTCTCGCGGTAGTCGCCACTCTTCTGTACGTGGCCTATGGGGGCGCAGAAACGGGTAGGACCATTCTGCTGTGTCACGGTGAGCAGGGTAATTTCGCTGTCGAAGCGGATGAACTCCTCAATGATGAGCTCCTTGATGTCGCCACGGCTGCCCTCGCATCCGTATGTCCATGCCTGCTCCAGCTCGTCGGCACTCTTTACGAGCGACTGTCCCTTGCCCGATGATGACATCAGTGGCTTCACTACGCAGGGGAAACCTACCTTGTCGGCTGCTTCGCGCAGCTCGTCGAGTGATTTGGCGTAGAAGTATTTGGCAGTCTTCAGCCCCAATTCTTTAGCGGCCAGATCACGGATGGCCTTGCGGTTCATCGTGTAGTTTACCGCCTTGGCACTGGGTACCACCTGTATGCCCTGCTCCTCGAATCCGTAGAGACGCTCTGTGCGGATGGCCTCTATCTCAGGTACTATGATGTCGGGGTTGTGCTTGGCTACTACAGCCTCCAGCGCATCGCCGTCGAGCATGCTGAACACCTCGTGTTCATCGGCAACCTGCATGGCAGGAGCGCCCTCATAGGCATCGCAAGCAATTACATACTGGCCCAATCGCTTGGCAGCGATGACAAACTCTTTTCCCAACTCGCCCGAACCGAGCAACAGAATCTTTTTAGTCATAATTGTCGTATTGTCTTTGTTTTTTCTTTATGGCTGCGAAGATAATGCAAATTTTCGATAGGGCGAAGTCTGCATGAAGATATTTTTGCCATTCTCCAAGAAAACTCAAAACAGGTTTTGGATTTTCTGGAATGCTTGCGCTCGACTCGTTCGAGAAATACATAAATAAATTTGGTGTTTCGCTCGCCTTGCACTAATTTTAGTCTTGCTTTGCAAGTCAGAAATCAGGCTGCGGCTCGGAAAAATGCAAGTAAACTTGCTTTTTCGCTCGCCTTGCACTAATTTTGCACCCTTAATTGGTTAGGTATGCCTCAACAGACTGACTATGATAAAGAGCAAACTATATTTCGACACTAATGAACCCGAGGAATCGGGACACTCTATTTCCCTCATCGCCGACTTTGACGGCAATGAGGAAACCCTCTTCGATAATGCATTGGAGCCAATAATGTCTATATTGCCATTGCGCAATATGGTGCTGTTTCCCGGTATCGTGTTGCCCGTGTCGGTAGGGCGAAAGAGCTCTTTGCGTCTCATCAAGGACGCTTTTAAGCAGGAGAAGGCCATCGGCGTGTTCTGCCAGCGCTCTCCCGAGACAGAGGACCCCATCCAGAAGGACCTTTTTGAAATAGGTACTGCTGCTCGTGTGGTGCGTATCTTCGAGATGCCTGATCAGACCACTACGGTCATCCTGCAGGGTATGCAACGCTTGAAGCTGACTTCGATTACAACCACACGACCCTATTTGAAAGGTGAGGCCGAAACACTCACCGAGGTACTTCCTCGCCGTAATAGCCGTGAGTTTCGTGCTATCGTGGACAACTGCAAGGACCTTGCCGTACGTTATGTGAAGAGCAATGAGGATATGCAGCAGGATGCCGCATTTGCCATCAAGAATATCAACAATGGCATGTTCCTCATCAACTTCGTGTGCTCCAACCTTCCCCTCGACATCAAGGAGAAGATGCAGCTACTTCAAGAGGAGTCGCTGCAGGAACGTGCTATACACTTGCTCTCTATCCTCAATCGTGAGGTGCAGTTGGCCGACCTCAAGGCTACCATACAGATGCGTACTCGCGAAGATATCGACCAGCAGCAGCGCGAGTACTTCTTGCAACAGCAATTGAAGAATATTCAGGACGAGCTGGGTGGCAGTGTGCAGGATCAGGATGTGGCCGAACTGCGCCAGAAGGCTATGAAGAAGATGTGGACCATGGAGGTGGCCGATGTCTTCGAAAAGGAGGTGCTCAAGCTTGAACGCATCAATCCGCAGTCGCCCGACTATAACGTGCAGCTCAATTACCTTCATGTGTTGCTGAGTCTGCCGTGGGGCGAGTATACCACCGATAACCTCGACATGAAGAATGCTCGCCGCGTGCTCGACCGTGACCACTATGGATTGGAGAAGGTCAAGGAGCGCATCCTCGAACATCTGGCCGTGCTCAAGATGCGTGGCGACCTCAAATCGCCTATTCTCTGTCTCTATGGCCCTCCGGGAGTAGGTAAGACCTCGCTGGGCCGCTCCATCGCTAAGGCTCTGAAGCGCCAGTATGTGCGCATTTCGCTCGGTGGCGTACACGACGAGGCCGAGATTCGCGGTCACCGCAAGACCTATATTGGTGCCATGCCCGGGCGCATCATCAAGAGCCTTGCCAAGGCTGGCTCATCCAACCCCGTGTTTATACTTGACGAGATTGACAAGATCAGTCAGGCCAATCACAACGGAGACCCCTCGTCGGCACTGCTCGAAGTGCTTGACCCTGAGCAGAACAACGCCTTCCATGATAACTTCCTCGATGTGGACTACGACCTCTCTAACGTGATGTTCATCGCCACGGCCAATAACCTCGCTACCATACCGGCCCCGTTGCTCGACCGCATGGAGCTCATCGAGGTGAGTGGCTATCTCACTGAGGAGAAGGTGGAAATTGCCCGCAAGCACCTCGTGCCCAAGCAGGAAGAGGCCAACGGCATCAAAAAGGGCTGTATTAAGATAGGTAAGAAGACACTCGAGGCTATCGTGGAGAACTATACCCGTGAGTCGGGTGTGCGTGAACTCGACAAGAAGATAGGCAAGATATTCCGCCGCTTGGCATGCAGCTATGCCACCAACGGATATTTTGACTATACAGACATCAAACCCGATGAGCTACGCGACCTTTTGGGTGTGCAGGAATACTCGCGCGACCGCTATCAGGGCAACGAGTATGCAGGTGTGGTGACAGGTCTTGCTTGGACCGCCGTAGGTGGGGAGATCCTTTTTGTGGAGACTAGCCTGAGCCGTGGCAAGGGCAACAAGCTCACCCTTACCGGTAATTTGGGCGATGTAATGAAGGAGTCGGCCATGCTCGCACTCGAGTACATCAAGGCACATGCCACATTGCTCGATATCGACTATGAAGTGTTCGATAACTACAACATCCATATCCATGTGCCTGAAGGTGCTGTACCCAAGGATGGCCCCTCGGCAGGTATCACCATGGCCACTTCGCTTGCCTCGGCACTCACTCGCCGTAAGGTTAAGGCCAATCTTGCCATGACGGGCGAGATCAGTCTGCGTGGCAAGGTGCTTCCCGTGGGCGGCATCAAGGAGAAGATTCTTGCAGCCAAGCGTGCAGGTATCAAGGAGATTATCCTTTGTGAGGAAAACCGCCGCAACATCGAGGAGATTCCTGAGGCATACCTCAAGGGTCTCACCTTCCATTATGTCACCGACATTAAGGAGGTGTGGCAGATAGCCCTTTTGGACGAGAAAGTTGAAGGCCCGTCGCTCTCATAAATGACAATACAATTGAAGAATCTGAATTCAAAATAACTATGTTGACATTCCAACTCCAACACACCGACCCCAAGAGTAATGCCCGTGCAGGATTCATCACTACCGACCATGGACAGATACAGACCCCTATCTTCATGCCTGTGGGTACTGTAGGTACAGTCAAGGGTGTTCACCTCACCGAGCTGAAAGAGGATATCAAGGCTCAGATTATTCTGGGCAATACATATCACCTATACCTTCGTCCGGGATTGGAAGTGATAGAGAAGGCTGGCGGCTTGCATAAGTTCAACGGCTTCGACCGCCCTATGCTCACCGACAGTGGTGGCTTTCAGGTGTTTTCGCTCTCGGGCATCCGCAAGATGCGCGAAGAGGGTGTGGAGTTCCGCTCCCATATCGATGGCTCGAAACACCTGTTCACTCCCGAGCGAGTGATGGATATCGAGCGCACCATAGGTGCCGACATCATGATGGCCTTTGACGAATGTGCTCCCGGTACGGCCGACTATGATTATGCCAAGAAGTCAATGGCGCTTACACACCGCTGGCTCGACCGCTGCCTCAAGCGCTTCAATGAGACAGAACCTAAATATGGCTACCACCAGTCGCTCTTCCCCATTGTGCAGGGTTGCGTATACCCCGACCTGCGCCGTCAGTCGGCCGAGTTTATCGCCTCGAAGGGAGCCGAGGGCAACGCTATCGGTGGACTCGCAGTAGGTGAGCCTACAGAGAAAATGTACGAGATGATTGAAGTGGTCAATGAGATACTCCCTACCGACAAGCCGCGCTACTTGATGGGAGTGGGTACCCCGATGAATCTCCTCGAAGGCATTGAGCGTGGCGTGGATATGTTTGATTGCGTGATGCCTACTCGCAATGGACGCAACGGCATGCTCTTCACCAAGGACGGCATTATGAATATGAAGAACAAGAAGTGGGAGATGGACTTCTCGCCCATAGAGGCCGATGGAGCCTCCATCGTTGATACCCTTTACACCAAAGCCTACCTGCGCCATCTCTTCCACGCACAGGAGTTGCTGGCCATGCAGATAGCCTCGGTGCATAATCTTGCCTTCTACCTTTGGTTGGTAGGCGAAGCCCGCAAGCATATCAT
>CANBEE010000089.1 GCA_947367415.1 uncultured Bacteroidales bacterium | reverse complement strand
ACTATACAGAGCATCACGCTCGTTCATTATCTTCCAAAGCACGGTGTGACCCATCAGCACGGTGTTGAGCACGGTGTACTGATCCCACTTGAAGTGGTCCTGGCTGAGCACCGAGAGACGCTCGTCGGGGCCAAGGGTCACGCTGCCCTTGGTAGGCTCCAACTCGCCGCTTATAGCGCGCAAAAAGGTGGATTTGCCTGCTCCATTGGCGCCAATGACTCCGTAGATGTTACCGTTGGTGAACTTTAGATTAACATCCTTGTATAACACTCTTTTACCAAACTGAATCGCTAAATCTGAAACTGTAATCATATTGCTATAACTTTATTCTTATTTACTATGCCATGCAAAAATTGTGCCCGCTCCCTTTGCAGGAAGAGGCTGGAACAAATCACATGGCGGTATCGACGCTACCTCACCACCAGCTTCCTGCCGTTCACGATGTAGAGGCCACGGGGTAGTTCCTCCACTGAGCTGGCATCAACGCGTTGTCCTTGCAAGTTGTAGATGCCCTTCGTTGTATGCTCTGCAATCTCCACCTCTTCGATGCCGACAGTGCTGCGCATGATGGCCAGCTTGGTGATGAACACGTTGGTGCCGGACTTTGAGCGGGCAATCTTGAACGACTGGCTTCCTGCTCCTTCGCCTACGGTGTAGGTATTCGTGTTGGGCTGCTGGCCATAGTCGGGGTGGATATTGTTCCACACCACATCGTCGCCCTCGTCGATGGCATGTCCGTTGTCGAAGAGGAGATATAGGGTGCCGTTGGCATCGGTGTCCTTGTTGCGATAGGCCGTAATCTCCAGCTGGTCGCTTGCCTGCAGGGGCTGGTCGAGGGTGATGAGCAGGTAGTCGGTGCCGATGTTGGCCTTCTTGGCATTGACACTCAGCGTGTAGTAGCCCGCATTCTCGTAGTTGACGCGGCCTTCGCTCGCTCCATGTGCGGTGGCCACTCCGCCCTTCTCTTCAGGGGTGCCGTTAACGCTCTGCCATAGGTAGCATGCCTCACCTGGTTGGACTATATCTTCTTCTTCCTCCTCTTCCTTCTCCTCTTCCTTGTCGTCGGCTTCCAGTTTGCTGATGGTCAACGGGCTGTCCAATGTGGGGCCTGCACCATTCTCGGTGGAGGTTACTACCGCGGGCACTTCCATGACATCATAGGCCGTGTAGGTATAAGGAATGCGGACAGAGCCTTTGTCGCTTGGTTGGGAGAAGGACTCGGTGTAGTGGTTGTTCTTGAACACGTAGGCTTTGGCACCGCTCTGCGAGAAAATCTTCTTCACTCCCTTCTCGAAGTAGTTGCCCTCGATGAGGAACTCCGAGTTCTTGCGCGGGTTCACCGAGCTGCCGCAGCCGGGGCAGTTGTAGTAGTTGTTGAGCAGGTGTATGGTGCCGAAACGGGCCATGGGCATACGTCCCTCACACTTGTTGCCCCATATATTGTTGGCATAAGTGATGTTCAGGTTGTTCTCGCCCTGCTTGCTGGCATCGTCGCTACCTCCCACAAGATTGCTCACCTTATGGTCGTAGGAGCGGGTGGTGTAGTCGAACACACACCAGCTGATGGTGACGAAGTCGGCCTTCACCGTCACATCCAGGTTGCCGTCCATGCCATCCGTGAAGCGGCAATGGTCAATCCAGATGTGATGGGCGCCGTCGCGAACCGACATCAGGTCGTATCCGCCCACGTCAATGGAACCGGGCCCTATGAAGTGGATGTTGCGGATGATGATGTTGCTCTTGCCGGAGATGTTGAAGATGCCCGACTGGCGATATGCCTCGCTGCTGTCGCCCAAGTAGTCGATAAGCAGCTGGCGCACCTTCGTCTCGCGTGCTTCACCCACCGTTGCGCCATTGGACAGTGTGCCTCCCGTGCCGCTCGATGTGGACAGGCTGTTCACATCGTTGTCGTCCATCAGCTTGCGGATGTCGTCGCTCACGTAGAATTTCGTACCGATGCGTGCATCGTTGATACCCACAACCGTGCGGTTCGAGGCACTGAAGTTGATGTATCTCGACACCACGAAGTCGCCTTCCGAGCCATCGAGCACTACCACGGGATACTTCGCAATGGCATTGTTGAGCGCATTGTAGTCGTCTCCGCCCGAGGCCTTCAGGGTGATGCTGTTGCCTTCGCCTCCGCCCGTAAGCTCATAGTCGCCTGCCGTGGTCAGACTCCTGCATGTGGCCCATCCCATCGGGGCATTCATGTCATACTCCGACAGCTCGGCATCCTGTGCCTGTACGGTGTGCACACTCATCGCTGCCACCATGACGAGCAATAGCATATAACAACGGTTGATGGTATTCATAGGGGCAAAAACAACAGCTATATTATTACCAACTTTTTTTATCTCGTCAGCTCTTTTTACTCAGCCAAGAACTTCTCCACCTCGAGGGCTGCCTTACAGCCACTGCCTGCAGCTACGATGGCTTGGCGGTAGCGGGGGTCGGCCACATCGCCAGCGGCATATACACCGGGCACGTTGGTGGCGGGAGAGGCACCCTGAGTGAGGATGTAGCCCGTCTCGTCAGTGTCGAGGTACTCGCGGAAGATCTCAGAGTTGGGATTGTGGCCGATGGCGAGGAAGAGTCCGTCGATGGCGATGTCGTAGTGCTGCTCGTCGGCTTCGCCCTTGCGCTTCACCACGTGGGCTCCCTCAACGCCGTTGTCGCCGAAGAGGCCGGTGACGTTGTGCTCGAAGAGAACCTCGATCTTGGGGTTCTGCATGACGCGGTCCTGCATGATTTGGCTAGCGCGGAGGTAGTTCTTGCGCACGATGAGGTATACCTTGCTGGCAAGACCTGCGAGGTAGCTGGCCTCCTCACAAGCGGTGTCGCCACCGCCCACTACGGCTACCACCTTCTTGCGGTAGAAGAAGCCGTCGCAAGTGGCACAGGCACTGACACCCATACCGGCATATTTCTTTTCGTCCTCGAGTCCGAGGTACTTGGCCGATGCACCTGTGGCGATGATGATGGTCTCGGCCTCAATCTCGGTACCGTCATCAACAGTGACGTGGAAGGGGCGCTGTGAGAGGTCGGCCTTGGTGATGATACCGCTGCGCATGTCGGCACCGAAGCGCTCGGCCTGCAGGCGGAGGTCGTCCATCATCTCGGGGCCGCTGATGCCCTGAGGATAGCCGGGGAAGTTCTCAATCTCGGTAGTGATGGTGAGCTGTCCGCCAGGTTGCAATCCTTCGTAGAGGATGGTAGGGATGTTTGCTCTACCAGTGTAGATGGCCGCTGTGTATCCAGCAGGGCCTGAGCCTATGATAAGGCATTTGGTTTTTTCCATAATGTGTATTATTATTAGTCTTAATTGATACCTTTGATTTTATCTCATGTCGATTTTCTCGTTGACGGGATACTCTTTTTCCTGATAGGTGAAGGTCTGTTGTGGAAAAGTAAGACCATTGCGGAAAGATTGTACCTCGATCTTATATTTACGATTGTCGGGGAAGGTGAGTACAAGGGCAGCGGGAATTCCGTCGCCATAGATGTAGAGGGTGAGCTGTGATAGTTCCTGCTGGTCGTCTTTTGCCTTGAGGGTTATCTTGTGCAGTAGCTGGCCATTGATATTCTTTTCGCCCTCGTCGAAAGCGGTGAAGTGTTCCTGATAACTTCCGAGCAGAAGATAGGGATTGATACCTTGTTGCTCCTCGGGGGTAGGCTCGCTGATGTATAGTTCGCTATAGTCGTCATCGGTCTGATACGTCCATTGGGTGGTGCCGTCGTACCATATCTTCATTTCATCGGTATGGAAGCTGAATTTCTTCCCCTCAATGAGCAGCTTACCATTGAGGCGTATGCCGTCTTCATTGATGCGGAAGCTGAGGTCAACTCCCTTTTGTTCGAACTTGCTGGCTGCCTTCTTGAGCCATACCTCTGCAGTACCTTGCGCTGAGAGAGGTAGGGCAAAGCATGTTGTGATGAGGACAAGAAATATGGATTTGATACGCTGCATATGGAAATTCATTTTTACTGTTTATAAATTACGAATTACGGGTAATAGGCGGCCTATTATTATCTTATCAAGAACCATTAACTGTTCAGACTGTTCAACTTCATCTCCAAGTCCATTTCATCGGCACAGAGCACCTGACGAGGCTTACTGCCGTCGACGGGGCCTACGATGCCAGCCTTCTCGAGCTGGTCCATGATGCGGCCTGCGCGGTTATAGCCGATGGAGAACTTGCGCTGGATGAGCGATGTGGAGCCTGATTGGTGTATGACGACCAGGCGTGCTGCATCCTCGAACATGGGGTCGAGGCGCTTGAGGTCTACATCGTCGAGGTTGCTGCACTCGCCAGCATTCTCGTCCACATACTCGGGCAGGTAGAACGCCGTGGGATAGCCCTGCTGCTCGCTGATGTACTTACCGATGCGCTCCACCTCGGGAGTGTCGACAAAGGCACACTGCACACGCACGGGGTCGCTGCCTTGAAGGAAGAGCATGTCGCCCTTACCGATGAGCTGGTTGGCTCCGGGACGGTCGAGGATGGTGCGCGAGTCAATCATGGCCGATACGCGGAAGGCGATACGGGCAGGGAAGTTGGCCTTGATGGTACCGGTAATGATGTTCGTCGTGGGGCGTTGGGTAGCGATAATCATATGTATACCCACGGCACGGGCCAACTGGGCAATGCGGGCAATGGGGAGCTCTACCTCCTTGCCGGCAGTCATGATAAGGTCGCCAAACTCATCGATGATGACCACGATGTAGGGCATATACTTGTGGCCCTTCTCGGGGTTGAGCTGGCGGTTGATGAACTTGTCGTTATACTCGCGCAAGTTGCGCACACCGGCAGCCTTGAGCAGGTCGTAGCGGGTGTCCATCTCCACGCAGAGCGATTTGAGGGTCTGCACCACCTTGGTGACATCGGTGATGATAGCATCTTCGCCGTCGGGGAGCTTGGCCAGGAAGTGCTTCTCGATGGATGAGTAGATGCTGAGCTCCACCTTCTTGGGGTCGACCATCACGAGCTTCAGCTCGGCGGGGTGCTTCTTGTAGAGGAGCGAGGTGATGATGGCGTTCAGACCAACGGACTTACCCTGACCGGTGGCACCTGCCACAAGGAGGTGGGGCATCTTGCAGAGGTCGAACATGAGTATCTCATTCGTGATGGTCTTGCCGATAGCTACAGGCAGCTCATAGGTAGACTCCTGGAACTTGCGGCTATTGATGACCGAGTACATCGACACCACTTGGGGATTGGCATTGGGAATCTCTATACCGATAGTGCCCTTGCCGGGTATGGGAGCGATGATACGGGTACTGAAGGCGGCAAGCGTCAGGGCAATGTCGTCTTCGAGGTTCTTGATCTTCGAGATGCGCACGCCAGGGGCAGGGGTAATCTCGTAAAGTGTGATGGTGGGGCCCACGGTGGCCTTGATAGAGGATATCTCGATGCCGAAGTTGCGCAGCGCCTGGATGATGCTGTCTTTCTTGGCATTCTGCTCGTCGCGGTCGACAAGGAAAGCATCATCGTTGCCCTTGTTGAGCAGGTCGATGGTGGGGTACTTGTAGCGTGAGAGGTCGAGCTTGGGGTTGTAGGGCTCGATAATCTTCTCGGCTACCTCCTCTTCGTTGACCTCGATGGTGAATTCAGCCTCTTCCTCCTGCTTCTCGGCGGAGTTTTGTTCTGTTTCGTCGGCAGGGACATCGACAATCTCCAATTCCATATCCTCCTGGGTATCCGATTCCTGATTATCTGTGCTCCACTCTATCTCGGTAGGCTGCTCCTCGATACTGAAGGGCACCTCTGCGTTCTGGTTATCGTCCTCCTGCACTGGACTGTCCTTCTCCTCCTCATCCTTGCCTGGGAGGAGTGATTTGGGATGCAACAACTTCCTGATAATCTCGATAGTATTACTTGTCAGGTATATGCAGAATAGAATAGCCGTTATTGCCAGCAAGATAAGGATGCCTGGCATGCCAAACTGGGTATTGAGCCATTCGGCGACATTGTGTCCGTGGTAACCGCCCCAATAGATTCCTGAAGTAGTGAACCAACGGTCAACAGTGATGCTCAAGAAGAGTGAACCCCACACTAGAATGGTGGCACAACAGATTCCCCAATGCTTGAGGTTGAACTTGTAGGTGCGCATAAGGTTAAGGCCCAGCACGAGCAGGAAGGCTGCTATGCTGTAGGCAGATATGCCAAAGCTTCCGTTGATGAGTGTCTGGGCGATATGTGCTCCGCTACGTCCTGTAGCATTCTCTACTTCCTCCGGTGTAGTATTGGCTAACGCTTCTGTGACGGATTGCTCTTCCAATGCACTTTGGTCAGCACCGCCATTGAGGATGAAAGAGGTGAATGCCAGTATCATGTACAAAGAAATCATAACACACAACAATCCAACAACAAACAGCGCTGTTTCGTTCTTGATTGCTGATCGGATGTCCTGTATCCACTTGATTCGTGTCTTTTCCTTCTGTATCTTTTCTTTTTTTGTCGCTTTTTGTGTCGCCATCTCAATATTCCTATATCGTTGATTCAATCTGCAAATTTAGGAATACTTTCGATTTTCTACAAGATTTTTCTTTCGTATTTTCTGTTATGCGATAGTGATAGTGTCTGTAGCGCGATAGTCCGCTCTGTTTTGAGCCTCTGTTATGCACCGATGACCCGGTCGCCAAGTATCTTTGCCATTTGGTGCCTGCTCTTCAGCAACTCCTTGTAGCGACTCATTGTTGCCAAGCATTGTTGAGGGTCGTTCATGACCTCTGGCTGGCGTAGTTGGTTGAGTATGTTCTTGAGAGACTCCTCGACGACCGACATTTTATAGTCGATTAAGAGATGGGGCACTATTTCGTGTAGGCGCTCGCTCTCGCTGACGACGGCTTGGGTCTTCGAGTGGTACTTGCTCAACTGGTACTTCTCTTCTGCGAGATTGGCAGCCAATCTGCTGTATTCGGGGTCGGCATTACTGATGAAGTAGTGCTCGGATGTAAAGCCCGGTTCGTCAATATGTTGCAGCAGTTCTTTGAGCAGACGATTAAACAATGGTGTGGTGAAGGATAGCGTGTCGTGTGAAAGTTCTGCAGCAACAAATTCGGCCACGCGTGTGGTTGACGTGTTGCCTTCTTCGTCTTCGTCCTGAAATATTACCTTCTCGCCATGACGTATCAGTTGCTGTACGATAAGCAGTTCTTTGGGATACAGGTAGCCTCTCTCGTCTCCCCAGCTTGGGGCTTGCTGCTGCGTGGCATGTGGTTCGGCGATCGTGGGGCCTTCAGTTTCAGATGTGGTAGTGCCTTTAGCTGGTTCTGTAGCTCCATCCTTCGGGGTGTCACTAGGGACTTTTCCTCCTTGCGAGGAGGGGAGGGGAGTCTTTTCTTTCTTTAGTTTGGCTACTTCGGCAACGAGAATCTTTTCCTCCACATGAAGCATTTGGCTGCACTCTTTGATATACTCCGAACGTACAATGGCTTCAGGGATTACCGAGATGCTCTTGACGATATCAGCAATCAAGGTGGCTCGTTTGAAAGGGTCGCCAGCTGCATCGCTCATGAGAAGATTGGTCTTGAAGCGGATGAAGTCCACTTCATGTGCTGTGATGTATTCCTGAAACTCTGTCGCGTTATGCTTGCGGGCAAAGCTATCGGGGTCATCACCATCGGGCAACAGCATGACCTTGATGTTCATACCCTCTTCGAGCAGCATGTCGATACCGCGTATCGATGCCTTGATTCCAGCCATATCGCCATCGTAGAGTACGGTGATATTATTGGTGAAGCGGTGTATCATACGTATCTGCCCTGAGGTGAGCGAAGTGCCGGATGAGGCTACCACGTTTTCCACACCTGCCTGGTGCATGGAGATAACATCCGTATAACCCTCTACGAGGAAGCATTTGTCTTGCTTCACGATAGCTTGCTTGGCGAAGTAGATGCCGTATAGCTCGTTACTCTTATGATAAATGTCTGATTCCGGCGAGTTTACATATTTGGCAACCTTCGAATCGGTTTTCAATACACGTCCACCAAATGCTACAACTTTACCTGAAAGCGTGTGTACGGGGAACATCACACGTCCCCAGAAGCGGTCGCGCAATTGACCGTCGTCGCGTGTGTAGCATAGTCCGGTCTTTACAAGATAGTCGAGGTTGAAGCCGCGCTTTTTTGCCTCTTGGGCAAGCGCATCGCGCCCCTCAGTGCTAAAACCTAGCTGAAACTTGCTGATGATGTCGTCACGGAAACCACGCTGGCGGAAGTAGCTCATGCCTATCGCTTGGCCGTCGGGGTGGTTGTGCAGGATGTCCTGAAAGTATTTATTGGCAAAATCATTGACCAGAAACAGGCTCTCGCGTATACTCTGTGCCTGCTTCTCCTCATCGCTCAGTTCACGCTCCTTTACCTCGATGCCATATTTCCTGGCAAGCCATTTCAGTGCTTCGTAGTAGCTGAGTTGCTCATGCTCCATAATGAAATGGACAACATTGCCTCCTTTGCCACAGCTGAAGCATTTGCATAGTCCTTTCGAGGGAGATACACTGAATGAGGGCGTCTTCTCATTATGGAAAGGACATAGACCGATGTAGTTGACACCCCGTCGGCGCAGGGTGACAAACTCGGATACCACATCCACTATCTGGGCGGCATCCATGATGCGGTCTATCGTCGCTTGGTCAATCATTGATAAGTGCCGATATTACTTTTTTACCTTCTCGGTAAACTTACGAATCTTGGTTTCGGCCTTCTTGAATGCCTTGGCCTTGTTCTTTGTAGCCATTACTTGGGCTGCATAGATTTCCAGCTCCTTACGTTTGTCGAGTTCGTCCAGGGTATAGCAAGGTACGGCAATCTTACCCATGTCCTGTACAGCCTCGCCTAGTGATGACCAAGCCTCAAGACGAGCTTGTTCAGCCTCAGTAATGTGTATTACAGAGCCGTGGCGTGGAGTGAAGGTGCCACGAGTGGGAGTGTTCTGTACGTAGGTGAAGTTCTTCAAATCGTTACTCTTGCAGAACTGGTAGTGTCCGTTGGCATAGCAGTCATACATGAGGATGTATTCGTCGCTATTGATGAGAGGGAATACGCTGGAGCCTTCTGTCGGGTATTGTCCTGGTTTCTGTAGGTGGCGGTACTCCACGTTGTAGGGGCCTGTGAGCTCTTTGCTTGTGGCACGCATTACACCTTGGCGAGTGCGGAAGTTCCCCTTCGTGTTCATCACCGAACGGCCCTCATCCTTGAAGAAGAGCACATACTCCTCATTCTTGTTGTCATACACAATGTCGCCGTCAATGGCTGCTGTGCCGAAGTCGAAAAGTAGCTTAGGCTCTGTGATATCGGTGAAATCCTCGTTGGCATACGAGTAATAGATACGGAAGTAGGGCTGATTGAAATTAGGGTCTTCGGTGGGGTATTCCCAATCGTGGCGTCCAATGGAATAGTAAATCATATATTTACCCTCCTTTGCGTCCCAAATAGTTTGCGGTGCCCATACGGCATGCAGATTCTTCTCGTCAAAATCCTCAAGGTTGGGGAATCGGGTGGGGAAGTGTATCGCTGTATGCTCCCAATGCAAGAGGTCGGTACTCTTCATAAGGATAAGGCCATCATTGCTTTGCCAACCCATATCGGAACGCATGTCGGTAAGTACCATATAGAAGGTCTTCCCATCTTGGGCACGCAGGATATGCGGGTCGCGCACGCTCTTTTTCAGTGCTATCGTATCGGAGGCAATCACGGGACGCCCATTGTTGAGGGCACGATAATTATATCCGTCATCACTCAAGGCGTAGCGCACCTGCTCGCCATCGGGCCAGTTACCCGAGAAGTAGGCAAAGAGATAGCTGGTGTAGTCTTGCGCCTGCAGCCCCAGCGCTGCAATAAGAGTGGCGCACAATGTGACAAGTCTGTTTTTCATCGTATTCTTCGTTTATTGTATATTCTTTTATTTCTCGCCCAGCTTCTCCTTCAGGAACTGTCCTGTGTAGGATGCCTCACACGCAGCCACCTCCTCGGGCGTACCACAAGCGACAAGCTGGCCTCCACGGTCGCCACCCTCGGGGCCGATGTCGATGATGTGGTCGGCACACTTGACAACC
>CANBEE010000088.1 GCA_947367415.1 uncultured Bacteroidales bacterium | reverse complement strand
GTTCAGACCCATCTGGATGGGGCCGATGACCTCACTGTTGTCGCCCATCATCTGGATGAATTGGTAGGCTTGGTTGGCGCTGGATAGGTTGGGGAACACGAGGGTGTTGACCTCTTTGCCGTAGAGCTTGTTGAAGGAGAACTTCTCGTCGCGCAATTGGCTGTTGAGGGCAAATTTCACCTGCATCTCACCATCAACATCCCACTCGGGGTACTCGCGATGCAGATAGTTCACAGCTTCGTGTACGGCAGCAGGACTGCCTGTAGTGTCGGTGCCGAAGTTGGAGTATGAGAGCATGGCCATCACAGGCTTGTGGTTAAAGAACTGTACCGTGTGGTTGGCCAGGCGGGCTATGTCGATAATGGTGTCGGTATTGGGGTGGCGGTTGATGAGCGTGTCGGCAAGGAAGAGTGTTCCTTTCTTGCCATTCACAATGTGCATCGTGCCGAAGGTGCTGAACTCGTCGCGCACTCCAATAACCTCCTTGGCCACCTTGATGGTGTTGCTGTACTTGGTGTACAGACCGGTGATGAAGGCATCGGCCTCGCCCGTCTCTACCATCATCATGCCGAAATAGTTGCGCTCAAACATCTTGTCGTTTGATTCCTGGAAGTTGGCTCCCTGGCGGGCACGCTTCTCGGTAAGGATGCGGGCATAGCGTTCGCGACGCTCGGCCTCGCGGTCGTGGCGCAGGTTGATGACCTCGATGCCTTCGAGGCTGAGGTCGAGCTCCTTGGCCAGCTTTTCGATACGCTCGTCGTTACCCAAAAGGATGGGGTGGCAGATGCCTTCAGCCTTGGCCTCTACGGCAGCCTTGAGCATGGTGGGGTGGATACCCTCGGCAAATACGACACGCTGCGGATTGCTGCGTGCGGTATCGTAGAGCTGGCGGGTGAGCTTGCTCTCCTGACCCATGAGCTCACGAAGCTGGGTAGCATAGGCTTCCCAGTCGGTGATGGGCTTGCGGGCTACACCGCTCTCCATGGCAGCCTTAGCTACGGCCATGGATACCTGAGTGATAAGGCGCGGGTCTACGGGTTTGGGAATGAAGTAAGCAGGGCCGAAGGTGAAGTTGTTCACGTGGTAGGCCTCGTTCACTACGTCGGGCACGGGCTGCTTGGCCAGGTCGGCGATGGCGTGTACGGCAGCCAGCTTCATCTCCTCGTTGATGGCCGTAGCCTGCGTGTCGAGCGCACCGCGGAAGATATAGGGGAAACCGATTACGTTGTTGATCTGGTTCGGATAATCCGAGCGGCCCGTAGCCATCAGCACATCGGGGCGCGATGCCATGGCATCCTCGTACGAAATCTCGGGAGTGGGGTTGGCAAGGGCAAACACGATAGGCATAGCAGCCATGGAGCGCACCATGTCTTGTGTCAGTACGTTACCGCGTGAGAGACCAAGGAACACGTCGGCGCCCTTGATGGCCTCCTCGAGAGTGTGTACATCGCGGCGGTCGGTGGCAAAGAACTTCTTCTCCTCGGTGAGGTTGGGACGGTCGCTGGTGATGACACCCTTGCTGTCGAGCATAAGGATATTCTCACGGCGGGCACCTAGGGCGACGTAAAGCTTGGTGCATGAGATGGCCGATGCACCGGCACCGTTGACCACAATCTTCACCTCATCAATCTTTTTGCCTGCCACCTGCAGTGCATTGACAAGACCTGCCGATGAGATGATGGCTGTGCCATGCTGGTCGTCGTGCATCACGGGGATGTCGAGTTCGGCCTTGAGGCGACGCTCAATCTCGAAGCACTCGGGGGCCTTGATGTCTTCTAAGTTGATACCTCCGAAGGTGGGGGCGATAGCCTTTACGGCTTGGATAAACTTCTCGGGATCCTTCTCGTTGACCTCGATGTCAAACACGTCGATGCCGGCATATATCTTGAACAGCAGACCCTTGCCCTCCATCACAGGCTTTCCGGCCAGTGTGCCTATATCGCCGAGGCCGAGCACGGCGGTACCATTGGAGATGACGGCCACGAGGTTGCCCTTCGCGGTGTAGTCATAGGCGGTCTGTGGATTCTTCTCGATTTCGAGACAAGGCTCAGCCACGCCGGGAGAATAGGCGAGCGAAAGGTCTGTCTGCGTACTGTAAGGTTTAGTGGGAACGACTTCAATCTTTCCCGGCTTGCCCTGCGAATGATACAGCAAGGCAGCCTCTTTGGTTATCTTTGTCATACCTTAATAAAACTAAAAAACTAATACAAGTACAAAATTAGTGCAAAAAATCGATTAAGTGTTGTCGAGTGTAAGTTTTTTTGTTTAGTAATGTGCGAAAAATAAGCTACGCAAAAAAATGCGATTCTATGTGGACTGATTTAGGCATATTTTTTCTTGATACAAACGATTGGCAGTAAATAAAGTTTACCTTTTTCAAGACTTTCGTCCGCTGAGATTTGAAAAATTCTTTGTCTTGCATTATCTTTGTAAGATAAATACGCAATTTATTATGAGCGAAGAAGATTTCAATAAGGCCGACGAGGTTTACGGCAACGTTGACGATAACGGTAACGTTGACGAAAGCGTCGAACCAACAGAAGGCCATGTCCATTATCAGCCGAAGAAGGAGAGTGGCGAGGACGATACCGTGAAGTACCAACTCTCGGGCATGTACCAGAACTGGTTTTTGGACTATGCCTCCTACGTTATCCTCGAGCGTGCCGTGCCCCATATCAACGACGGCTTCAAGCCGGTACAGCGCCGCATCCTGCACTCGATGAAGGAGAAGCACGACGGGCGCTACAACAAGGTGGCCAACCTCGTGGGACATACCATGCAGTATCACCCTCACGGCGATGCCTCCATCGGCGATGCCCTCGTGCAGCTCGGCCAAAAGGACCTGCTCATCGACTGCCAGGGTAACTGGGGTAACATCCTCACGGGCGACGGAGCTGCCGCTCCGCGTTACATCGAGGCACGCCTCTCGAAGTTCGCGCTCGAGGTGGTCTTCAATCCCAAGACTACGGAGTGGAAGCTCTCGTATGACGGCCGCAACAAGGAGCCCATCACCCTGCCGGTGAAGTTCCCCCTGCTCCTCGCTCAGGGTGTCGAGGGTATTGCCGTAGGTCTGTCATCGAAGATTCTTCCCCACAACTTCAATGAGCTGTGCGATGCCGCCATCAGCTACCTCAAGGGCGAAGACTTCGTGCTCTACCCCGACTTCCAGACGGGCGGTTTCATCGATGTGGCCCGCTACAACGACGGCGAGCGTGGCGGTGCAGTGCGTGTGCGTGCCCGCATCAACAAGCTGGACAACAAGACGCTGGCTATCACCGAGATTCCCTATAGCAAGACGACGACAACGCTCATCGACTCCATACTGAAGGCTGCCGAGAAGGGCAAGATAAAAATCCGCAAGGTCGACGACAACACGGCTGCCGAGGTGGAAATCCTCGTGCACTTGGCACCGGGCGTATCATCGGACAAGACCATCGACGCGCTCTATGCCTTCACCGACTGCGAAATCAGCATCTCGCCCAACTGCTGCGTCATCGACGACAACAAGCCCCACTTCCTCGGCGTGAGCCACGTGCTGCGCAAGTCGGTGGACAACACGCTTGCCCTCCTGCGCCAAGAGCTGGAGATTCGCAAGAACGAGCTCCTCGAACAGCTACACTTCGCCTCCCTGGAGAAAATCTTCATCGAGGAGCGTATATATAAGGATAAGAAGTTTGAGCAAGCGCCCACGATGGATGCCGCCTGCGAGCATATCGACGAGCGACTGACACCCTACTACCCCACCTTCGTACGTGAGGTCACCAAGGACGACATCCTGCGCTTGATGGAAATCAAGATGGCCCGCATCCTCAAGTTCAACAAGGACAAGGCCGATGAACTGATGGCCCGCATGCGTGCCGAGATTGAGGAGATTGACAAGGAACTCTCTGATATGGTGGGCGTCACCACCCGATGGTTCACCATGCTCAAGACCAAGTACGGTGCTGCCTACCCCCGCAAGACCGAGCTGCGCAACTTCGAGAACATCGAAGCTGCCAAGGTTATCGAGGCCAACGAGAAGCTCTACATCAACCGCGAAGAGGGCTTCATCGGCACATCGCTCAAGAAGGATGAGTTTGTGTCAAACTGCTCGTCCATCGACGACATCATCCTCTTCTACAAGGATGGCCGCTACAAGATTGTGCGCGTAGCCGAGAAGATGTTCGTAGGCCCTGGCATCATCCACGTAGGCATCTATAAGAAGAACGACAAGCGCACCATATATAATGTCGTATACCGCGACGGCCGTGGAGGCCCCCACTACATCAAGCGCTTTGCCGTGACGGGAACCAACCGCGACCGTGAGTACAACCTCACCCAAGGCAAGCCCGGTTCGCGCATCGCCTACTTCACCGCCAACCCCAATGGTGAGGCCGAAATCATCAAGGTGCAGCTCAAGCCCGTGCCCAACCTGCGCAAGACCGTCATCGAAAAAGACTTCAGCGAGATAGGCATCAAGGGACGTGCCTCGATGGGCAACCTCCTCACTCGCCTCGAGGTACAGCGCATTGGCCTCAAGGCCCACGGTGCCTCTACGCTCGGAGGCCGCAAGGTATGGTTCGACCGCGATGTGCTGCGCCTCGACTTCGACGGACATGGCGACTACCTGGGCGAGTTCCACAGCGACGACCGCATCCTTGTGGTGCTCAAGAACGGCGAGTTCTACCTCACCGACTTCGATGCCAACAACCACTACGAGCCCGATATCCTCTACATTGAGAAGTTCAACCCCGACAAGGTGTGGACCGCCATCGTGCGCAACGCCTCGCAGAAGGGCTTCTACTATATCAAGCGCTTCCTCATGGAGGCTACGCCCAAGAAGAACACCTTCGTCGATGAACATAAAGATAGCAGCATGACCCTGCTCACCTGCGAGGCTTACCCCCTCATCCAGGTCAACTTCGGTGGTGGCGACAGTTTCCGTGAGCCGCTCGTCATCGATGCCGAGGAGTTTGCGCTCATCAAGGGCTTCAAGGCCATCGGTAAGCGCGTGACCACCTTCGAGGTGGCCAGCTTCGAGGAACTGGAACCCACACGCAAGCCCGATCCCGAAGAGTCCGAGGCGTCTGAGAACGAAGTTCCCGAAGAGTCCTCAGCGCTTGAGGAACCCACAACCGAACAGCTCAACCTGTTTGAGGAGGAGGAACCAGATAAATAGTTACTATGCCACCCATCGACAATCAATATAAGACAAGGAATCAGGAGTTCCTGCAAGAGTATGCGCAGCGACCCGGCGTGAAGACCATGTTCAACGGCGTCATGTACCGTATGATAAGCAAAGGAAATGGTCCCAAGCCTACGCCCAAGAGCTATGTTACGGTGTACTATACGGGCAAGCTCATCAATGGTAAGGTGTTTGACCAAACGCAAAAGGGACGTCCTGCCACCTTCCGCCTAGGAGAGCTTATCACAGGGTGGAACACAGCCTTACGTGAGATGCCTGTAGGGTCGCGTTGGGAGATTGTCATTCCCTACCACCTAGGCTATGGCTCACGCTCCATGGGTGCCATCAAGGCCTTCTCCACGCTTATCTTCGACATCACGCTTCTCGATGTGAGGTGATGGATGGTAGAAGCAATTATAGAAAAGAATACTCCTCTGTGACCGTTCGCAGAGGAGTATTCTTTTTTATGTCTCGTTATATGGGGTATTACTTGATCAGTTCGTATTCTCTTGAGCCAATGCCTAGCTTTGCCGCATGCTCGAGGCACGACTTCCATTCCGACTCAGGTGTAGAGTTGGTGAAGTGGTCGTGATGGTCGTGAAAGTCGGGGTGTTGCATCCGGTCATACAACTGGCTACCGGGTAGGGGAGTGGCGGCGAGGCATGCATCCACACATGCTTGATCCAGTGCCAAGGGGTCTTTAGATACAAACATACCGATGTTGGGCAGTATGGGCGCATCGTTCTCGGGGTGGCAGTCGCAGTTGGGTGATATGTCTTGTACCAACGAGATGTGGAAGTGGGGACGTCCGTCAATCACCGCCTTTGCATATTCGGCCATTTTGTAGTTGAGTAGTTGTGGAGCGTGATAGTCGGGCGAGTAGATGGCATCGAAACTGCATGATGCAATGCATCGTCCACAGCCCAGGCAGTTGTCTACGTTCACCTTCATCTTCATCGTTTCCTTGTCGAACTCCAGTCCGCCATTGGCGCACATAGACAGGCAACGCTTGCATCCACGACACTTCGATTGGCTTATCTTCACCCTTCCGCTGATGTGCTGCTCGCACTTACCAGCTCGCGAGCCGCATCCCATGCCGATGTTCTTGATAGCACCGCCGAAGCCAGTCATCTCATGCCCCTTGAAGTGGTTGAGGCTGATAAACACGTCGGCATCCATCACCGCGCGTCCAATCTTGGCCTTTCCCACATATTCGCCTCCCACTACGGGCACTTCTACTTCGTCGGTACCCTTCAGACCATCGCCGATGATGATGGGACATTCCACGGTGAGTGGGGTGAATCCGTTCTCCCAAGCGCAGTACAGATGCTCCAGCGCGTTTTTGCGGCTACCCGGATACAGCGTGTTGCAGTCGGTAAGGAAAGGCTTTCCGCCCAACTCTTTCACTATATCCACTACGGCACGTGCATAGTTGGGGCGCAGGTATGATATGTTGCCCAACTCGCCGAAGTGCATTTTGATAGCCACAAACTTGCCCTCAAGGTCGAGATCGGCAATACCCGCCTTCTTGATGAGCTTCTTCAATTTCGTAGGTAGTCCGTCACCGTTGGCAATGGTGCGGAAATCGGTAAAGTATACTTTTGATTTTTCCAAGGTTATTTTTTTATGGAACAAATATAGCAATAAGTGAGCGAGAAATATGAATTTTATTCTGTTTCTTGCAGCGAACGCAATTATATTCATGGTTTATCTTAAATGCACATATAAAATTCGAGATTTTTTCCATGTATGAAAACTTTTGATAACTTTGCAAATCTGTTCACTGGCTTCAGAACTGAATCATCCATATTCATATAAGCACTACGTCATAAAAGATAATGAAGGCTACCATACCCTACGTAGAGAAAAAATTTGAGGAGTTTAACCAACTGATGTTCGATGGTAAGCTTCCCAAGCTCCCTATTGAGTTGAGCGATGCAAAGACGTTCCTTGGCCTGTGCGTGTATAAAAAGAGGAGAACGTTATTGGGGCGAACGGAATGTTGTGACTTTAAGCTGCGCATCAGTACGAGGATAGACCTTGTCGAAGCCGAGGTGGAGGATATCATCATCCATGAGATGATACATTACTATATTGGATATAACAATCTGAAAGATTCGTCCGCGCACGGACGGGTGTTCAGGCATATCATGAATACGATAAACGAGAAGTTTGGACGGCATATCAAAATCTCTCACAAGCTGACCAAAGAGGAGAAAGAACAGCTATACGATACCAAGCGACGATGGCGTGTTGTGGCATACATGACCTTCAAGGATGGACGGACGGGTATCAAGGTACTCCCAAGGATTATGCCAAGAATAGCAAACTATTATAATGCCGTGAGCAGGGAGAGCAGCGTCGAATGCATAGAGCTTTATATGACCAACAACCCTTACTTTAATCGTTACCCAAACTCGTCGGCTCTGCGAGTGCACTATATCGATAAGGCAGAGGCCGAGAAGCATCTGCATGGTGCTGAGAAGATGGGATGTCCTAAAACTTAACCTGCAACCCAAAGAATATTCTTACCTTATATCTCCACACATTGCCAATATTACCTTCCACGAAAGCATCAACCTATTGAATCTCAACCTGTGGTAAAATGATTGGTCTTTATCTTAGTTTCCCAATCCTTACGAAGATTTTTAAGTAGGTTACTTAACTTGTCGTGAAAAAGCTGTACCTTTGTACCCGATATGCTAAGGTGTGGAATGATGCTGAATGAGAGTATTTAGCGAATATAATAGGATAGTTTTTATATAAATAAAGATAAGAAGATGAATTTTAACTACAAGTTGGACGATGATGTCCTTATCGTATCATTGGTGGGCAGACTCGACACTGAGGCTGCAGTGAAATTTGAGGCCGAACTGGCTGAGGTGTGCAAGGCAAACGCACATAGCGCACTCACCATAGATGCTGCCGCACTGGAGTATGTGGCATCGAGCGGATTGCGCACCATCCTCAAGCTGGCAAAGACAGAGAAGAACTTCAAGATTGAGAATGTATCTTCGGCCGTATACAACGTATTTGAGATGACCGGTTTCTCACGCATCATCAATATCAGCAAGGCTCTCCGCAAGATCGACCTGGAGAAGTGCGAGCGCATCGGTGCCGGTGGCAATGGTGCCGTATACCGTGTGAGCGAAGACGAAATCGTGAAGGTAAACTACAACCCCGACACTTACGAGGGTCTCGACAAGGAACTGACCAAGGCCAAGGAGGCATTCCTCCTGGGTGTCCCCACAGCCATCTCATTCGACACCGTAGACTGCGGTGACGGCAAGCGTGGCGTGGTGTATGAGATCATCAAGAGCCGCACGCTGGGCGAGACGATGCAGGCCGAGCCCGAGCGCATGGAGGAGCTTACCGAGCAGTACGTGGCACAGCTCAACCACCTGCACTCTACCCGCAGCAACCATCCCGTCTTCGGTAGCGCTAAGGCAGCCTACGCCAAGCAGGTGGCCGACGCCTCTAAGTACTTCACCGAGGAGGAGGGCGAGCAGCTGAAGCTCATCCTCGAGGCATTGCCTGAGGGTGACCGCCTTGTGCACTGCGATGCACACCCCAAGAACCTGATGATTCAGAACGGCGAGATGCTGTGGATCGATATGGAGGGAATGTCTTTGGGTCATCCCATCTACGACCTCATCTCTATTGCCGTCATCATCAACGGTATGCGCACCGACGAGATGATCCTTGGCATTGCAGGCATGACCAACGCTACGGTAGCTATCATGAAGGAGCACTTCATCAGAAAGTACTTCAAGACCGACGACCCTGCGATGGTGGCCCAGTATGGCAAGATGCTCGATGCCTTGCGTCTCATCCGCACCGTATTTGCCATAGGCTTCACCTCAAAGAATACAGAAAAGTTCCGCCCCGCCATCATCGAGATGTCGCGTCAGGTGTTCTTCCCCAATATCCAGAACATCGTGGCTGGCGTGAAATTCTTGGTAAATACTGTTAATACACTCTATCCCGCATGATGCGTTCACTTATTTTTAGTATCTTCGCGCTTATGATAGTATCTTGTAAATCAAAAGTCGCATATACAGAGCCTACGCTCGAAAGTCAGCAGATAGGCATTACGAGTGCTCATAACGCCCGCCAGTTGGGTGGCTATCGCATTGGCAACAAGCATGTGAAGGCAGACCTGCTGCTCCGCACTGCCCGCCTGTCAGAGCTGTCAGTCGAGGACTCTACCTTGCTTGCCGACAAGTATAAGGTACAACGCATCTACGACTTCCGTGGCGAGAAGGAGATACTCGCTGCTCCCGACGTGATACCTGGCGGTGCAAGCCATCGCGCGCTCTCATTGGCGTTTACTAAAGAGGAGAGCAGCAGCAAGTTCGATGTAAAGACAGGCAATGAACGCGACATCGTGAAGATGCTGCTCATGTATGCCGAGCACCCTGCCGTGCAGAACATGTGTACCAATATGTACGATGTCATCCTCTTCGAGGAGTCGTCACAGGAGGTCTATCGTCAGTTCTTTGCCGACCTCATGACCCTTGACCCTGCCGAGGGTGCCATACTGTGGCACTGCACACAGGGTAAGGACCGCGCAGGCTGCGCTTCAGCCATGCTGTTGGCCGCTCTCGGTGCCGAGCGCGACCTCATCGTGGCCGACTTCACCCTATCGAAGCACTACTATGATCCTCAGATTTCGCGCATTGAGACCACTACAGAGGCACAGGCAACCGCCCTGAGCACCCTCATCAGTGCCAATCCCGCCATCTTCGAGGATACACTCGACAAGGTAGAGGCCCGCTACGGCTCGCTCCGTGGCTACCTCACCGAGTGCATCGGTGTCACTCCCGAGATGATGGAGACTTTGCGCGAGAGATACCTTGAGGATTGATAATTATCTGTCCGGAGGTGAATAAAAAATTGAAGTTTTGGAGAACAACAAATTTGTAGTTAAAAGAAAGAATATTATATTTGTACCGTTTTTTTATAAATTTT
>CANBEE010000087.1 GCA_947367415.1 uncultured Bacteroidales bacterium | reverse complement strand
GTGTATAAGAGACAGGACCTTCGCTACCATCACCCTGCAGAACTACTTCCGTATGTATCACAAGTTGTCGGGTATGACCGGTACGGCCGAGACCGAGGCAGGCGAGTTGTGGGACATCTACAAGCTCGACGTGGTGGTAATTCCCACCAACCGCCCCATTGCCCGTAACGACATGAACGACCGTATCTACAAGACCCAACGCGAGAAGTACAACGCGGTCATTGCCGAGGTGGAGAAGATGGTGGCCGAGGGGCGTCCCGTACTTGTGGGTACCACATCGGTAGAAATCAGTGAACTGCTGAGCCGTATGCTCACCATGCGCAAGATAGAGCACAACGTGCTCAACGCAAAACTCCACCAGAAGGAGGCCGACATCGTTGCCAAGGCAGGTCTGAAGGGTACCGTCACCATCGCCACCAACATGGCTGGTCGTGGTACCGACATCAAGCTTTCACCCGATGTAAAAGCTGCCGGTGGTCTGGCCATCATCGGTACCGAGCGCCACGAGAGCCGCCGTGTCGACCGCCAGCTGCGCGGACGTTCAGGACGTCAGGGCGACCCCGGTTCATCCGTATTCTTCGTGTCACTCGAAGACAACCTCATGCGTCTCTTTGCTGCCGACCGCATCTCCAGCGTGATGGACAAGCTCGGATTCGAGGAGGGCGAGATGCTGGAGCACAAGATGATATCCAAGAGCATCGAGAATGCCCAGAAGAAGGTAGAAGAGAACCACTTCGGCGTACGTAAGCGCTTGCTCGAGTATGACGACGTGATGAACAAGCAACGTACTGTGGTTTACACCAAGCGTCGCCACGCCTTGATGGGCGAGCGCATCGGTATGGACCTTGCCAACATGATTTGGGACCGCTGCGAAACCATCATCGAGAATAACGACTACGAAGGCATCCGCATGGAGCTGTTCCGCGTATTGGCTCTTGAATGCCCATTCACAGAGAAGGACTACGCCGACAAGAAAACGCCCGAATTGGCAGAAATGGCCTTCAACGCTGCCATGACCAACTTCAAGGGCAAGATGGACCGCTTGGCACAGATTGCCAACCCTGTCATCAAGCAAGTATATGAGAACGAAGGCATGCGCTACGAGAACATCCTCGTGCCCATCACCGACGGTAAGCGTATGTACCAGATACCCGTCAACCTCAAGGCTGCTTACGAGAGCGAGTGCAAGGAGGTGGTGAAGAGCTTCGAAAAAGCTATCATGCTGCACGTTATCGATGAAGCATGGAAGGAGAATCTCCGCGAACTCGACGAGCTGAAGCACTCTGTACAGAATGCCAGCTATGAGCAGAAAGACCCGCTCTTGATCTTCAAGCTCGAGTCTGTGAACCTCTTTGACTCAATGGTCAACAAGATTAACGATAAGACACTCTCCATCCTTATGCGTGGCCAGATACCTGTACGCGAACCCGAGCAGGTGCGAGAGGCTCCTATCGAGACCCGCGCACAGCGCCGTCAGCAGCAGTATCAGGAGAACCGTACCGAGCTTGGCGATCGCAACCAGCAGGCTGCAGCCCAGCACGATACCCGTACACAGCGTCGCGAGCCTGTACGCGCCGAGCATACCGTAGGCCGCAATGACCCCTGCCCCTGCGGAAGCGGCAAGAAGTTCAAGAACTGCCACGGCAGAGACCTGTAAGACGAATTGAAAGATAGAAGATGAAAGTTGAAAGTCGCCTACAAGATAGGAATAAGAAGATGAGAGTTGCTTCTAAACTTTCATCTTTCATCTTTCATCTTTCAACCTGCCTCCTTCTCACCTCCTGCTCCGAGATATTATACGTCTCCGTGGAGCAGATGATACCACCCGAGATGATGCCCAAGCATGGGGCATCAAGTGTGGGTGTAGTAAGTAATTTCAGCGAGAACAATGTCATCATTGTCAATGAGGATGCACTCGTATATCCCTGCAACCCCGATTCCATAAAGGAGCAGATAGCCCTCAGCTTTGCCGAGACGGACATTATGGAGCGCGTGGTCATACTAGACTCACTCCTCTACCCCATCGACGGCACAGCGCCCCATTTCCTTACGCAAGAAGAGGTCAATGACCTTTGCCGTGAGCTTGACGTGGACATGCTATACAGCCTGGAATATGCTTGCATGACCACCAATCCTGCAGCACCAACCATAGGGCGCCCCATCAATGCTTATCTCTGCTCACGCATCTACACTCCCGACACCGACAGTTTATCGGGCACAGCTACAATGGACAAGAAGATTATCGAGCGATGGTCGGCCGACACAGCAGACGTTCGCCGTCTGATGCCTGAAATACCTTATATAATGGCCGAGGAGGCCATAGAGCCCTACTTCCCCACGTGGAAGGAGCGTGAGCGAGTGTTTTACCACGACCGTCTGTGCTATGGGCTGCGCGAAGCCAAGGTCTACGTTGGCGAAGGCAACTGGGAAGCTGCGGCAGAGCACTGGAGAGCCCTCTCGACAAGCAAGTTCCGCACCTATCGTTTCATGGCAGCCTACAACATGGCTCTCTATTATGAGATGACCGACAGCATCGACAAGGCCATCGACCAACTCGACTTGGCCAAAGAGGTGGCTACAAGAAGCGACAAGAACGGAGAGGCTGTGATACTCATCGACACCTCACTTGCCGACGAATACCGCAAAGCACTCATAAGCCGCCGCAAAGAGATTGCCATTGTAAAGCAATATTTAGACCGAATGCAATAAAAAAGGCCGTCCGATAGTTCGGTATTAAAAAAATATGCCTACATTTGTAACTGAATAAATACAAAATGAAGGTATATCTATGAAGCTCACTCCCGCATCTCAAGCCGAAATCGGCAAAGCGCTACAGAAAGTCATCAGCCTCTATGCCGGTGAAGAAGACCTGCCAATCTCTACAGACTTTTACTTCCAGCCTCAACGCGAGGAGGGCACGCTTACCATATTCAACGACGATGAGCAGGCCATTGCTGAAGCCCGCATCCCCGAATGGATCGAGGCTGAGGAGGCTACTTTCTATGACGAGGCAGGTGACTGCCTGAAAGCGGCCATAGAGAAGGCCAACGTTGACGGTAGCCTTGAGCGCCTTGCCGTATGGATGCCCTACTCATTCGTACTTGTCGATGATGAGCGCGAAACGATATGTGAGCTCCTGCTCGTAGATGATGATACCCTTGTAGTCACCGACAGTCTCCTCAAGGGGCTTGACGAGGAGCTCAACAGCTTCTTGGAGCAGCTTCTCGAGGTGGAATAGTCTCGGGGCCATACGGCTTACGCAATAAGTAGAAAGCTCGTACTATAAGCATATAGTTTACGCGATAAGCATACGGCGGATTCGGCATTGCAGAGTCCGCCGTCTCTATACCCTGCGGTGTGTAGCGACGCCGACCTGCACGCGAGAGTAAAGCAATTAAGGCAGCCCTTCGGGCTGCCTTAATTGCTTTATGCACAGTAACTTGATGCTTATTTCTTAGCTTTCAGCGCCTTTGCAATCTGCTTCTCGGCCTTTACGACTGCGCGGTCATAAGCCTTCTGAGCCTTTGCCTTGGCGTTGGCATCAGCAGCATTCTTCACGTTATCATAGAGGGCCCACAGGTCGCAAGCTGCAGTAGCGGCTTTCTGAGCGGCTGTGTAGGCCTCGGCCTTAGCCTCAGCGATAGCCTCTTCCTCAGCAGGAGCGTAAGCGTGCTTGTAGCCCTTCACGTCGTTCCAATGGCCACGGGTAAAGTCGGGGAAGGTCACTGCAGCGCAGTTGTTGTCCATAGAGAGCGTACCCAGCTCGGCGAGTGAGCACCACTCGGCCATGTCGTATACGTCCATGTCGAGGGGCAGACCATTCTGGAGGCAGTATACGAGGCGTGCGTCCATGATGTAGTCCATACCGCCATGACCCATGTCGCGGCCCTTCTCACCATACTTGGTAAGGATGGGGTGATAGTACTTCTTCTCGAGTGCCTTCTTCTGCTCGGCGTTGATGAAGCCGTGAGCGTTGAGGTTGTCTACCTGGGGAGCATCTGTTCCCTTGAACACCTCGCCTGAGAGTGCATACTCGGGTGTAGGATACTTGGTAGCGTAGCCCTTGGTACCGGTGAGCTTGAACAGGCGGTTGTAGGGCTGGGGTGTCATTACGTTGTGCTGGATTTCCACTACCTTACCGTTGGCTGTACGCATCAGTGTAGTGGTGTGGTCGCCGTTGCGGAATTCCTTGCACTCCTTGCCGGTCTTGTTCGCTACCCACTCCTTGCCTACGAAGCTCTCAGTGTCCATAGCGATGAGGGTAGTGAAGCGGTCGCCACGGTGAATGTCGAGGCACTGTGCCACGGGGCCGAGGCCGTGAGTGGCGTATACGTCGCCACGGTTCTCCATGTTGTACTTCATGCGCCAGTGGAGGTTGTCCTTATCGTTGTCGTTGGGGTCTTTCCAGTAGTAGTCCCAGAACCACTCGAGGCCGTGGATGTAGGCACCTTCGGCGCGGATAATCTCACCGAATACGCCATCCTGTGCCATGGCCAGTGCGTTCATCTCATAGTAGTCGTAGCAGCAGTTCTCGAGGATGAAGCAGTGGAGGCGTGTCTGCTCAGAGAGGTCGATGAGCTCCCAGCACTGCTCGAGGTTCATGGCCGAAGGCACCTCGATGGCTGCGTGCTTGCCGTTCTGCATGGCAAACTTAGCCACGGGGAAGTGGTGGTTCCAGTCGGTAGCGATGTACACGAGGTCGATGTCGTCGCGCTTGCAGAGTTCCTCATAGCCTTTCTCGCCAAAGTAGATGTCGGCAGGCTTCAAGCCTTGTTCGCGGAGCGACTTCTGGCAAGCCTCAGCGCGAGCTTCCTCATAGTCGCAGAGGGCCACGATTTCCACACCGGGGATGTGGCAGAAGCGTGTCACAGCACCGGGGCCGCGCATGCCGAGGCCTACGAAGCCTACGCGTACGGTCTCCAGCTTGGGGGCGGCGAGCCCGAGTGCATGCTGCTGTCCTGCAGGGCGCTCAGGAGTTTCCACTACAAGTGTACCCTTGTCCCAATGGGTCTTGGTCGAGGGCGAAAGCGATTGTGCATTGAGGCCACCAGTCGTGAGCAGCGCTGCCAATGCCATGGAAAGAATGTGTCTTACTTTCATAAATAAATTTGATTTAAAGTGATTTTGTGTACGTTGTCTATGACAGTGTTTTTCCTTAATCTATATATAATAGGTAGATTTTGTGTGCAAATTTAATGTTTGCCGAATGAAATACCAAATCATTGTGCCTTTTTCAGACGCATTTATACTATTTTTATGGATTTTGCGTTAAAAAAAAACAGAAAAAAGCAAACGAATACTATGGAATGGATCAACCGTACACGAGCCATCAAGATAGGCCTCATCATAGCTGCCGTGCTGTTGTGCGTGGCTTCGCTCATATTCTCCAACCACCTGGTCAACGACCTTGAGCGCGAGGAGACCACGCGCATGGAGATATGGACCGAGGCTATGCGTACCTTCAATAATGCCGATGAGAATACCGACCTCAATCTGGTGCTCACCGTCATCAAGGGCAACAGCACCATCCCCATCATCGTGCTCGACGACAAGGGTGGCATCGACAGCTACAGCAACATACGCATCCACGGCACCGACACCCTCGGGTACCTGATGCGCAGGGCTGCTGCGATGCGCGAGGCCGACCACATCATCCGCATGGACATGAACGAGCCGGGGCGCTACTACGACGTCTGCTACGACGACTCGCTCATGCTCAAGCGCCTGGCTGCCTACCCCTACATCCAGTTCGGCATCTTCATCATCATCCTCATGGTGGCCCTGTTTGCCCTGCTCAGCATGAAGCGCTCTGAGCAGAACCGCGTCTGGGTAGGCTTGTCCAAGGAGACTGCCCACCAGCTTGGCACCCCCATCTCGTCGCTCATGGCATGGACGGAGATACTCCACTCCGCCTACCCCGATGATGAGCTCATCCCCGAGATGAGCAAGGATGTGCACCGCCTCGAGATTATTGCCGAGCGTTTCTCGAAGATTGGCTCTGCGCCCGACACCACGCCCGAGAACCTCGTCGAGGCTGTGCGGCGCGTTGCCGAGTACATCGACCGCCGTTCGTCCGAGCACATCGGCATCAGCTGCCATGCCCCCGAGCGCCCCGTCATCGTCAGCATGTGCAGCCCTCTCTTCGAGTGGGTCATCGAGAACCTTTGCAAGAATGCCATCGATGCCATGAACGGCGAGGGCCGCATCACGCTGAGCGTGACACAAGCCCACGACCTTGTCTACGTAGATGTCACCGACACCGGCAAGGGTATCCAGAAGAGCCATTTCAAGAGTGTGTTCTCACCCGGTTTCACCACCAAGAAGCGAGGCTGGGGTCTCGGCCTCTCGCTGGCCAAGCGCATCATCGAGAGCTACCACAAGGGGCGCATCTACGTGAAGCACTCCGAGCTGGGCAAGGGCACTACCTTCCGCATCGAGCTGAGGCGGTAGGGGTGGCTAGGCACTACCTTCACATAAACCTTTGCGAAGGATTTCCGTGAAGAATAAAGCATTGCTTTTTCCTAATCAAAGGCAATGCCGATGGACGTATTTCTATAGCTATCACAAAGAAAACGAGAGGGAAACGTAAAAAAAGTTTATTTTTTACGTGCTGAATTGTGAAAAATATGTAAATTTGCGCCCTAAAAAAGTTTTAAGGTAAGAAGATTTATAATCATCTATTGACTATTTTATTTAATAACTAATTCATTTACAAAATGAAAAGAAACTATCGTAACCTATTCATGGTAGGTGTGATGGCTTTTGCTACCTGTCTTACTAGCTGTAAGAAGGATGAAGGCCCTACCTTGGATATCACTGTAAATGGCAGTGAGGAGTTTGCAGAGGAGATTCGCTCTACTTCTGCTTCGTTCACCATCAAGACCTCAGGCGTTGAGGCCGTTGCTTACCTCGTAGAGGAGGGTAGCGTGGCTGAGAGCACTAAGGACGCTGCAGTTGTTTATGCAGAGGCTGAGGAAGATGGCCGTGTAGTAACTGTAGCTGACAATGCACCTACCACCATTAATGTATACAGCCTTGAGGGCGGTAAGGAGTACACTGTATTCTTTGTATATACAAAGGATGGTAAGTTGGTATTCAAGTCTAAGGTGTTCACCACACCCGCTTATGACCGCTTGATTACTGTGGTTGAGTCAAGAAAGGATGGCTTCAAGTTCCACTTCAATGTGCCCGACACCATGCACTATAAGTATGCACTTCTCCCCACTGAGCAGTACAACTCTTTCCGTGCATCGTATAGAGCTGATGATATTACCTTCTTGAGTGATGGTATCCTGCTCAAGGGTCCTCAGACCATCGATTATACCAGTGAGCAAGACTGGTACGAAGAGGGCGACGGTGGCTTCTTCATCCATCCTGGATCTGCGTTCACATTGATGATTGGTCAGTGTGATGCTGAAGGTAACGTTCTCAACAACTTGGGTTGGGTTGAAGAAGATGAAGAGTATGAAGAAGACTACTGGGATGGTGAGGCTTACGATCCCGAGGCTGATGCTACTCGTGCAGGTTCTGCCTCAGCTCCCCGCATGGGTGGCTATACAGAGGAGCCTTGGTATGACGATTATATGTATCCCACAGGTCTCTATGCTCGTCAGAACTTGCTCGCTGCGCTCGAGATGGTGGAGAGCAAGGTCGATGTTCAGCTCGTGGGTAAGACCGAGCGTCGCATCAAGATTCGTTGCACAGCTGACGATGATGTACAATATGTAGTAGCTCCCTTCGAGAAGAACCAGTACAACGAGTTGGTAAACCTCGTTACTGAGGATGCTATCGCTTCTACCTTGCTCGAATATTTCGGCTCTGAGCAGTACAGCGGAACATTGGACTTTGAGATCGATGAGAATTGGTTTTATCCTGAGGTGGATTCTACCTATATTATCAGCGTTGTTGGTGTATATGCCGAGGATGCTTCAGTAATCAGCCACGATACCTTGCATGTGACTTTGACCAAGTCTACACTTCCTGCTGCTGAGTTGACTATCACAGGTTGTGAGAACCCCTATGGTGAGCCTACCCCCAACTTGGTATGGTTCAACATCAAGTCTGAGAAGAAGAATGTACACTCGGCCAAGCATATTGCCAACTACACCAAGGATGTGGTTAAGGAACTTAGCTATGGTTTCACCTATGCTGACTTGATTACCTATTACGGTGGCGAACTCTCTGAAGAGGATGTTCAGGCTATCAATAGCGACGAGGGTCTCTACTTGAGCTTGTACTCTTTGGAGGATGCTGAGAATACGTTGATTGTTGCTGCTTACAACGAAGAAGAGAGTGAGGCAATCTATACAGGTGTAAGCCGTGCAGCAGCACTCCCCACACAACCCGAAGTGAGCAGCGCACTCTTTGAGGACTTGAAGGGTGACTGGACCGCTCGCGTTATCCGTCTCAAGAGCGAGTATGACTACGAAATCTGGGATTATGTAACATCTGTTGATACTACATACTCAACCATCACATTGGGTGGAGACTTTGACAACTCACCCGAGACCTTCGATGCTAACCACGAGGCTTATGAGATGGTTTACAACGACTACTTTATGAGCGCATTGGATAAGGGTGCTTCTGAAGAGGAGGCTGCGGTAGCTGCCGAGAAACGCGTGGCAGAGCAGTTTGCAGAGTACAAGAAGATGGTGACCAAGTACGAAGAGAAGTATAAGGGTCAGAACTACATCCTCGGTCTCGGCCTTGAGGAGGCTCACACCTTTGCTACTCCTTGGGACCTCTTCTGCTCACCTGAATATTCTGCATACGATGCAGAGGAACTCTTCTATGCTTATGGTCCCAAGTTGTTCTTCCAGGTTCAGCAGGATGGTAGCTTGAGTCTCCTTGGTGATGCCAACATCCTCTCTTTGCCTCCCGTTGCTGCATGGGGTTGGTATGAGTTCGTATTGGCAGGTAACAACCCCGAGGATCCTTCAGTATTCTACTCTGGCGAATTCCCTGTAGAGGTATCTGACGACAAGAACACACTCATCATCAAGGGTGTTGAGGAGCAGGGCATGAAGTTCTATCCTGCTATCGGTTATCAGGATTGGGGCTTGAGCTATCTCGAGGGTGGTTTCCAGACTATTGCTGACATCGTACTCACACGTGGTGCTGTAGCTGAGGATGAGAATGTAGCAGAAACAACACGTGCCGCTAAGGTTGACCTCAACAAGGTGGCTAAGTCTAAGAACAACCGCATCAAGCGTACATACCTCCCTGCTGATGGCTTGAAGGTGAAGACTGTGAAGATGAGCTTTGTTCCAGTAGTCGACAAGATTAAGGAGAAGTACAACGCTGGTCTGAACAAGTAATCGAAATAAACCAATTGACAATGGAGGGAGCTACCTCTCTCCATTGTCAATTCTTTTTTTATGTAACGAAATGAAAAAGTTAATCTATTCACTCTTTGCACTGACCATGCTCTTTGGCATGGCTTCATGCGAGGAAAAGCCTGTTGAGGGCAAGCCCGTATTGACAGTATCAACCGACCTCTTTGTAGCCGATGGTGAGGAGAGTGTTGAGTTTACTGTAAAGGTGGGCGACGTAGACGTGACTGCCGAGTCCATCATCTATGTCGACAACAAACCTATTACAGGCAATTTCTTCACCACTACAGAGGCTAAGATATACAAGGCATTTGCCACCTATAATGGTCAGCTATCCAATCAACTTTCTGTAAAGGCTGCTAACCCTGCACTCTATGTTGAGCTGCCAGAGGATACACTTGCCGATAAGTTCAGTGGATTCCACCATAACGTACTGATGACTCAGGCTACAGGTACATGGTGTGGCTACTGTCCCTATATGATACGCAGTATCGAACTGTTCCGTGAGTATGGTTCCAATGCGGCCAACACGGTAGTGGTGGCTACACATAGTGGTGACGAGTTTAGCTGTAAGGCCTCAGAGGAAGCTATAAGCGCATTACGCGTATCTGGTTTTCCTTCATCATTCTTTAACCTCAATCCTGAGGCGATTGTTGAGAATAACGACCCCAACATCAATTCTGAGGTTATCAATGCCTCAGCAGGTATGGAACTCAAGGAAAAGGCCAATGTGGGTATTGCTGCCACAGTTGCCACCAATAACAGCAAGTCGGTAGTTGCTGTGCGTGCTGCTGTCAAGGTGGGCAAGACGGGTGCATAC
>CANBEE010000086.1 GCA_947367415.1 uncultured Bacteroidales bacterium | reverse complement strand
ACCGTATCCTATTTAATGTTTATATAGGGTAGTATGGTTTTGAAGGAAATAAACAGTATTTTTTTTAATATACATTCTAACCACAATGAAGAAAAGCGCATTGCAATTGGCTAGAGCTTCATATCAGCCGAAGCTCCCCCAAGTATTGAGAAGTGCTGTGAAGATTGAAGAGGGTGCCCTCACACAGTCTGCAGCTGACCAAGAGGCTATCAAGGAGTTGTTCCCCAACACTTACGGTATGCCTATGTTGAAGTTCGTTCCTGCCGACAAGGTAGAGAGCAAGCCCCTGAACGTAGGTGTAATCCTTTCTGGTGGTCAGGCTCCTGGTGGTCACAACGTAATCTCTGGTCTGTTCGACGGCCTCAAGATGCTCAACCCCGCTAGCCGTCTCTATGGCTTCCTGATGGGTCCTGACGGTCTTGTAAAGCATAACTACCGTGAGCTCACCGCTGAGGTTGTTGACGAATACCGCAACACCGGTGGTTTCGATATGATCGGCTCTGGTCGTACCAAGCTCGAGACCAAGGAGCAGTTTGATAAGGGTCTCGAAATTCTCAAGAAGTTGGAGATCAACGCTCTTGTTATTATCGGTGGTGACGACTCTAACACCAACGCTTGCGTACTCGCTGAGTACTATGCATCTATCAATGCTGGCGTACAGGTAATCGGTTGCCCCAAGACCATCGACGGTGACTTGAAGAACGAGATGATTGAGACCTCTTTCGGTTTCGACACCGCTTGTAAGGTATACGCTGAGGTTGTTGGTAACATTGAGCGTGACTGCGACTCAGCCCGTAAGTACTACCACTTCATTAAGCTGATGGGCCGCTCGGCTTCTCACATCGCGCTTGAGGTAGCTCTTCAGGTACAGCCCAACATCTGTATCATCTCTGAGGAGGTTGAGGCCAAGAAGCAATCACTCGACGAGGTGGTAACTGATATTGCCAACGTAGTTGTAAAGCGTGCTGAGAACGGCTGCAACTACGGTATCGTACTTATCCCCGAAGGCCTTATCGAGTTCATCCCCGAAATCAAGTCGCTCATTAGCGAGCTCAACGATTTCCTTGCTCACAATGCAGCTGAGTTTGCTGCTGTAGAAGAGGCTAACCAACGTCAGTACATCATCGATCACCTCTCTGAGGCTAACGCCAAGGTATACGCAAGTCTGCCCGAAGGCGTAGCACGTCAGCTCTCACTCGACCGCGACCCCCACGGCAACGTACAGGTATCGCTCATCGAGACCGAGAAGTTGCTCTCTGAGATGGTAGGCAACAAGCTCGACGAGTGGAAGGCTGCCGGCAAGTATAACGGTAAGTTTGCAGCGCAGCACCACTTCTTCGGTTACGAAGGTCGTTGCGCAGCTCCCTCAAACTACGATGCAGACTACTGCTACTCACTCGGCTATGCTGCATCATTGCTCATCGCTGCAGGCAAGACTGGTTACATGCCTTCAATCCGTCACACCACACGTCCTGCAGAGGAGTGGTTGGCAGGTGGTATTCCTGTAACTATGATGATGAACATGGAGCGTCGTCACGGTCAGATGAAGCCCGTAATCAAGAAGGCGCTTGTAGAGCTCGACGGTGCACCCTTCAAGGCTTTCGCTGCTAAGCGTGAGGCTTGGGCTAGCGAGACCGAGTATGTATTCCCTGGTCCTATCCAGTACTACGGACCTCGTGAGGTTTGCGACCAGCCTACTATGACTCTCCGTTACGAGTTGGGCGACCTCTAAATAATTGACAGTCACAATTGAAAATTGACAATTAAGTCATATTGTTAAGTAAGGGCAGGCATCATGTCTGCCCCTACTTTTAAAAACGGAAAATGGCTAATAACAAATCCACTGTACGCACTACTACTATCCGTATGACGGAGAAGCCCAAGGCGAAGGCCAATGCTAAAGCATCGCGAAGGGGCAAGCCGATGACGGATAGGGAGAAACGCAAGGCTGCCAAGGCTAAAGCGAAAGTCCGCGAAGCTGCTGCTCGCAAGGCCAAGCGTAGAAAAGCTCGTGCTCGTATGTGGGTGCGCTTCCGCAACTCGGGCATTATGCATTGGATATTTACTGCCATCGGCGCAGTGGCTATACTTGCCTTTTTCTATTACTTCTTTATCCGTCCCTATAGCTATCGTTGGAAACCCTGTTACGGATATAAGGGGTATGGTGTATGCTTGCCTGTGAATTATAAAGTGCATGGCATCGATGTGTCGCATCATCAAGGCTGCATCAACTGGGAGGCCGTAAAGGCTACAGAGAAACAGAAATACCCCATTCGCTTTGCCTTCATGAAGGCTACGGAGGGTGGTGACTATAAGGACCGACGTTTTGCAGAGAACTTCCGCCAGGCTCGTGAGGTGGGGCTTATACGTGGGGCATACCATTTCTACAATCCCAATTCTGATCCTATTCGTCAGGCCGACTTCTTTATTTCGCAGGTGAAGCTGGAGCGTGGTGATCTTCCTCCAGTGCTTGATATAGAACGCAAGCCACGCAATAAGGCGCAGCTGCAGGCTGATCTCATAAAGTTCCTTCACCGCCTTGAACAGCACTACGGGGTGAAACCTATCATTTACACCTCGTATAAGTACAAGTCGCGCTATCTGGATGCTCCTGAGTTTTCAGCATATCCCTTGTGGATAGCTCACTACTATGTAGAGACTCTCAGTTATGAGGGCTCATGGCAATTCTGGCAACACACTGACTATGGCACGGTACCTGGCATTGAGGACAATGTAGACTTGAATGTCTTTAACGGTACGCTCGATGAGCTGCAACGCTATCTTGTGAAATAATCGAATACTTTTCTTGTTTTTTATTTGCTCCAGGCTGCAATATACTGCTTGGCCACTTTGATGCTGTAGTGATGGCGGCGGATGTAGGCGATGCTGTCGCGCTTGAGCTGGTCGATGCGCTCGGGGTGCAGCACCAGTTGTTCGAGTTGGCGGTATATGTCCTCCTCGTCGGGCTGCACGTTGATGATGGGGCGTAGCTCTTCCTCGCCCAGAATCGTGTAATTCTCCTCTTCGCCGCCTCCTACCAATATCAGTCCCTGACTCATGGCCAGCAGGGCATTCATGGCAGGAGTGTAGCTGTAGATTTGGTCGAGCAGTACATCGCTGCTGCGCATCATCTCCTTGTACTGTTCGAAAGGTACCGACTCGGCTTTTAACATCTCGGCCTGTTCGGGGTAGTCGGCAACGATACGCTCAAGTGCGCGTAACATGATGTCTGTTCCCTTCAGTGCGGTGCGGTGGCGTTGTATACCGATGAAGAAACGCAATTTACGATTGCTTACATTGGGTAAAAGCTCTGCTGCAGTGTTGCTCACTTCTATGGGGAAGGGGATGAAGGTTATCTTCTCTGGGAAGTAGGGGCGATAGGCTACGTCATACTCGTAAAGTCCGCTGATGATGCCGTCGCAAGTCTCTGCAATGTGTATGTTGGCCTCCTTCTTGAAGGTGTGTAGCCAATCATGTTCGTTGGCACTGTTCCATTCGTGGCGTACCTCTCTTTTCGGAGTGTAGAAGTCGCAGTAGCGCAGGGTGTGACGCACCACACTGTCGTATACGTAGTAGTAATCATACCCGAAGGCACCGAGGAATACCCGTTTGTTGTGTCGGCGCAGATAGTCATAGATGCGTATGCCACGCTCGGCTTTGAGGTCGATGAAGTGTACGGGATTGATGAGCTGTACCACGTCGTATCCTCTGAACTTGGGCAATAGTCTTAGCACCTTATATAGATAGGTGATGGCTCCCCATCGTCCCGGTTTGCGGATGAGCGGGATGTCAGTGGAGTAGCCTTTCCATTCATCACAGTTCGATACCACACACACCTCGTGCCCCAGCTTGCGCAGGGCGCAGGCCAGTGTCCAATGCACGTTGCTGTATTCGCCGAGGAGTAGTATCTTCATTGCAGTTGTCTTTTTTCAATGAATCTTAGTATATGGCGTCCGGGGCTTCTCTGTGCTAAAAGGCGAAACATGCGGTACTTCCATGAATAGTTGGCCGATGGGATAGGGTAGAGGTTCAGCCCGAGTAGCTCCATGGCCGAACGGTACCATCTGTCCTTCCAGTCGGGTTCGCGCAGTGCGCGGCGCAGTATGTCTATGGCGAAGAAGCGAATCTTGCGTGTGAGCCCATCGTGAGGCTTGGCTATTACCTCTCTCTCAAAATCAATCAGACGCTTCAGCACCACAAAGTAATTGCGGAACAGTTCGTCGGTATGCTCACGACTGCGGTTGTGTACGGTAGAGCCGGGACGCTGATAGTAAGCGTATGCTATGGCATCTGTTGAGGCCATGCGCTGAGCTCTCCATACGAGCTTAGTGATGAATTCCTCGTCTTCGATATAGATGTTTTCGGTAAAGCGCAGTGGAGCACCGTATATGGGGTCGTCAAGAAGCTGTTTCTTGAAGAGTTGCATGCAGCAGCTGCCAAACAGGTTGTGGCGGAGCATGTATGAGTCGCCGCTTTCTGATTGAGAATTGAGAGTTGGGAATTGATAACTATTATAGCCATTCGGCTGGTATGTATCGCTGGTGGATTCCTTTCTGTGGTCAGTGGTGGTTCCCGCTTCATCTCCTACCTTGCTGAAGCCATAGGTCAGTAGGTCTAAGTCGTTCTCCTCGGCCAACTTCAGCAAGGGGGCAATGGCACCAGTGTAAAGATAGTCGTCGCCATCGACAAACTGTATCCATTCTCCCTTGGCATGTTGCAAGGCGAGGTTGCGGGCGGCACCTTGGCGTGCATGCTCCTGAATGTAAAGCGCGATGTTGGCCTTTGGGGCAAACTCGTCGATGATATGCTGCGGACTTACTATGCTCTCATCGTCTACGACGATGATTTCGTAGCTGTCACGCTCCAGTCCCTGCGCGGTGATGCTTTCGAGGCAGCGGCGTAGTAGCCAGTCCTCCAAGTTGTAGGTGGTGACGATGAAGCTTATCATGGTTGCAGAGGTTTGGTGAGTGTTATGTATGAGCGGCAATAGACCCTTAGTCCTACGAGGGGGAGTGGTAGCAATTTGGCGTGGGTGGCGGCATTGGGAGCAGCCTTGATTAGGGCTTTGTATGCAGGGCGATGTTTGTCGACATCTTCGATGATTGCTTCGTAGTCGCTTCGGTCAATATCGGTGCATCGGCCAAGGTCGATCAGCAGGTTGAGGCAACAGATCCATAGACGCATGGCTTCGGTGCGTAACGCATTATCCTCCTTTATCTCTTTATAGAGGCGATGGTTGTTCTCAAATAGCTGACGTTGCTTGTCGTAGCGGTAGCTTGTAGTGATAGTACCCGGGTGCATGATGTAGCGGTAGCATCCTTGGCTCGAGTAGTGTATGCCACGGCATTGATGCACGATAGCGGGCATCACGGCTGTGTCCTCATAGTAGGCACCGACAGGGAAGCGTGTCTCGCGCCACAGCTCCCTGCGATAAATCTTATTCCAGGCATAGCAATGCACATAGCCTTCGCGGCGTATCCAGTCGGCAAAGATGTCTGTACGCTGTGTCTCGTCGGGGAAGCTCAGCCTATAGGCATGTGGGCTGCAAGCATGCACCTCAACGGGATACTCCAGCATATCAACTTCTGGATGATTGACGAGAAACTCCAGGTTCTCCTTCAGACTGTTATGGCAAAGCTCATCGTCAGAGTCCACGAAGGTGATATAGCTCCCCACAGCAACTTCAATGCCTGTATTGCGTGCATCGCTGAGTCCGCCATTCTTTTGGTGTATGACACGGATAGTGTCATGCTCCTGTTGTAACTTATCGCAAAGCACTCCACTACAATCTGTAGCTCCATCATCTACAAGTATAATCTCGTAGTCGGCCAACTCTTGTGCAATGACCGATTCCACGCAGCGCACAAGGTGCTTCTCTACGTTATATACAGGTATGATGATGCTCAGCTTCATGTGGGTATAGCGATACTATCTAATTGCAAAGGTAAGGAAAAATCAGATAGCTACCACCTATTGCTGTAAAATACTACTTGAATGTCTCGTTTCTCTCTATGTGGTCCTGCAACTCAGTCAGCTTCGTTTATTATTCATATACGGCAAGTTCGTATACGCGGGCGGCGTGGCTGTCGGGGTTTTGGGTGGGCTGCACAACGTAGAGGCGGAGGTAGCGGGCCGATACGGGGTGCTCGAGCTCTCGCATCACAATATTGCGCTTGTTGCCGGTATAGTAGTCTATGGTTACCCAGTCTTCACTCTTGTTGTTGCGTGCTTGCAGGAGGCATGCGCTGGTGATGTATGAGGGTACCTCGGCGCCTGCATTGAGCATCTTCCATGCACTGATGGAGGTGGCGGTGCCAAGGTCGAACTCCACGTAGCTGGGCGCTCTCGATACATCGCACCACTTGGTGTTGTCCTTGCCATCGACCAACAGTTCGGGACGTTCACCCTGATGTACGAAGCCTGACCATCCGATGATGTGCTGTGGCTTGAGCAGGTTTTCACGCGGAGCGGCTACAGGAGCATCCTCCTTGGAGCCGTTGCCTTCATTTCCAGTGCGGAAGAGCACTGAGGCTGGAATGGCCTGCGCATAGGCCTCATCGACGAGGGTAGCAGCAAAGAGCACCATATCAGGAGCATCGGGAAGAATCACCTGTGTGGCCTTGGCTGGTATGTCGATGGCGTACTTGAACATATAGGTAAACTCGTAGGGGTGATCGCCCTCAGCTGAATGGCGGTGGGTGCCTACATAGGCTACCTCAGTATCGTACATATATCCCTGCGTGTGGTCGGTATGTCCCCACTGACCGATGAAGCCGGTGTAGGAGGGCACGCTGATGGCTTGAGCCTGCTTGCCCACACGGAAGGTGCCCTGGGTACTCTTGCTCGGCGTAGATGAGGCGGCAAGGAGATAGAGGCGGTCGTAGCTGTGCCCGGCAGGGAGCTGCAGGGTGTCGTCCTCGCACTTCATGCCATTGACCAGTCGCTCGCGCTCAAGGCGGAAGGGGATACCGCCCGATAACAGCTCGGCAGGCACCAGCTCGGCGGCATAGGCGTAGCCAGCCTCGAAGTTGGCATCACCGGGCAGGGCGTTCCAGCTGAAGCATTTCTTGTCGTAGTCGAGAGCCATGTATTCGTAGTTGAGCGGCTGAGCAGACCGCTTGGCGAGCTTTACCTTGTAGGTTTTGATGCTGTTGGGCTTGATGGATACCTGCAGGGTGTTGCCCGTGAAGCCAGCCTTACCGATGGTCTTTTCGGTACCGTCAGCAGCTACGGCCTCTATGATATCGGCCGCAAAGGTGATGGAAGCATTCTGCATGGCCTTGCCACCGGTCTCGTATACACGCACTACGTATTCATCGGTGCTCTCGGCTCTCTTGAGGGCCTTGATAACGACATTTTCATTGTTTGATGATGCCAACGAGAAATTCTTGCCCAATACACCGTTATGCTCCGTAACAACGAAAGCCTTGATGTGCTGATTGAGTACTTCGGCATCGGAGCAAGCGACAGCCTTCTGCAAAGCACCGGCATGGCCCTGCAGACTATAGGTGAAGGTGTGGTAGCCAAAGTCCTGATGGTCTTGGTAGGCATATCCACGACGGGTCTTCGGGGTGTGGAGCAGGGTGAGGCGCAGGGTATGGTTGTTGGGCTTGTCCCAACCGTACTTACAGTCGTTCATGATGGTCACACCGTAGGCGTTGCTCTTGTCGGTGAGGTCGGCCCACTGCTGTGCAGGAACCTCGTAAGCAATATCGGTATTGTTACCACGCTGTACGCAGCCAATACCAAGGTCGTAGGTGGCCAGTTCATTGTCGAGGTTCATGGGGAACTCGGCCTTGAGCAGTGCATTGGTAGTCTGCCAATTCACTTCGTTATAGAAGTCGATGCGGTGGGCAAGTGCACCCTCGTAGAGACGGATGTACTGACGGAATTTAGAGTCACCGTACTGCTTCTCCACGCAGAGGGTCTTACGCAGTGCGCCATCCTCTACAAGTGTCATCGCTACACCGTCGGTAATGGATATGGGAGTCGCATTAACAGTCTTCTTCAGTACTTCCCAAGCGGGCCAGCTGAACGACTCGTTCTCGGTAAACAGTGCCAGGCGTACGACCTTGCCCTGCTTCACCAGTTCGCGCTGATTGGCCTTGTCGAGGATAGAAGTGATATCGCCCTGCGCATTGAACTGCACCTTGTAGATGGAGTTCTCGATGACACTGGCCGAGGTTTCTGTGCCTACACCCTTGGCCGAGCCCGAGAGGCGCAGGTCATATACAGCATATCCGTTGGCAGGCACGGTAGCCTCTATCAGCACGTGGGCCTTGCCGTCGGCATAGTCGATGAGTTGCGATGCCACCTCCTTGCCCTCGGCATTGAAGGCGCTGACCCTCTTGGGGCACTTGGCTGTCTCTACCACTACCTCTACAACGTCGGTAGCCTCGTAGCCGAGCGCGTTGTAGCATACGATGGGGAGTCCCTTCACGCGGGTGTCCATCTGTGAGGCCACAGCGCTGACCGAGGTGGTCAGGATGTTTGAGAACTGCTTCAGCGAGAGCAGCTCATCGTTCCAGGAGAACTCGTAGGCGCGGGGGATACTCGTACCCGTGAGGTCATCGTGGAACTGGTGGAATAGGAATCTCCTCCACGATTCTGTGAGGCTCGCAGCAGGATACGGAACCAGTCCGAGCATGTCGGCTGCTACTGATGAGCGCTCGGCAGCGTCGCCCAAGAGTTCGTTCTGACGGTTGTAGAGCTTCATGGCTGCCTGCGAGGTGTAGCATCCTGTGCCGTGCACATCCATCAGCAGTTCGCCATCATGTACGGGCAGCTCGGGGTGGCTGCTATAGGGAAGAAAGTCCTTGTAGAGTTGGTCGCTGGTAGCGCTGATAATCTGCACCGGGCCATTGCTGGTGAGGCTACGCTCCACGGCATCTACAGAGTTGAGCGTGGGCGAACCGCCTATGTCGCCTGTGCCGTAGTAGTGGTATACCCTGTTGAGCGGGCTTTGCTTGATGCGGTCTTGCAGGCGCTTGCTCTCGGTGAGGTCCTCCTCCAGTTGCCAGCGTGAGGTGTAGTCAAAGCCGTGGGCCATCATGATGGTGGCGCCGTCGATGCCCCTCCACAGACCGATAGTGTAGGGTATCTTCTGGTCGCCATAGAAAGGGTGGTTGCGCCATCCGAGCTTCTGCGACGAAAATCCAATGAGTCCGCAATGGCTGGCGATGGTGGGCAGTGTCCACCCGAATCCGAAGCAGTCGGGCAGGAAGATGTCGGTGCTCTCCGTGCCAAACTCTTGACGGTAATACTCCTGACCCAATAGGATGTTGCGTATGGCTGACTCTACCGACGGCACGATGGCGTCCGTGGCATCCCAGCTGGCTCCGCTCAGGTGCCAGCGTCCCTCCTTGATATACTTCTTCATATCCTCATATTGCAGGGGGTAGTACTCCTTCATCCATGAGTACTTGACGCCTCCCTCAAAGTTGAAGATGTAGTTGGGGTACTTCTCGAGCAGGAAGAGGTTCTGGTTGATGGTGTTCCATACGTACTCCTTGATGGTGGTCTGTATGTCCCAGTTCCACTGTGTGTCGAGGTGGGCATCCGATACGAGGTAAGCCTTGGGTTTCTCTTCTTGGGCCATTGCGCTGCCACCAATCAGGCAAGCTACCAGCAGCGCCATCCATTTTTTTGCTTTCATTGGTATCTCTTTTGTGTGTTAGTCATGCTACGGGAGAGGGATTGCGCGAACATAACTCTCATAGTGCAAATATAGTAAATCTTTGTACAATAGTGGGTATTGTTGCTCTTTTTTCTGCTAATTAATCGCGTATAGCATTGCTCCCCCTCAAGAAAACAAAAATCCCTGCAATTGAATAGGTTGCAGGGATTCATATTATAAGCTATATATAGATTACTATTGCTGTCCGATAAAATGACTACTTTTGCCCATGGTTATAAGAGTTTGTGGTAAAACCAAAATAACCCAAAAGGACTGATTCCTCCAAATGGAACCAGTCCTAATTTTTTATTCTCTAAAAAAGTTTTATCGGACACCAATAATTCTTAATCACCAGCCGCTTCGGATGAGAAAGTAGCGCCGTGATCGGGTCGAGCAAATCATCTGGGGCTGTCTCTTATACACATCTCCGAGCCCACGAGACTCGACGTCATCTCGTATTCCGTCTTCTGCTTGAAAAAG
>CANBEE010000085.1 GCA_947367415.1 uncultured Bacteroidales bacterium | reverse complement strand
TGTACTCTCAAAAGCCAATTTGTTTAGTAGGAAAAGTTCGCGCCACCGCGGTGGCGTGAAGGTGTCACCGCGGTGGTGTAATTACGTCACCGCGATGACGTGAAATTGTCACCGCGGTGGCGTGAAATTAACTGTAGGTCGAATATGAATGTCAGAGCTGCTTTTTTCAATATGCATAGTGCTCGATTTGTACTCTCTTCTCGCCACGCTATCACGATACCACATAAAGCATGCTTTAAAAGCTGTGCCATGCCACCCCAAAAATAAACTTTTTTCACCTTGAATTGGGTTTCTGGGACGAAATCCCGATTAACAGGGACGAAAAACTCTTCATTTTTTTAAGAATTAGATTGCTCTATAACATTTTTTTACTGCTTTTTGAACAACATAACGATTTTTTCATTAGCTTTGCCGAGAGAAAAACAATTTGTATCACTTTAATAACTTTATTACATGAAGCATTTTACTTTAAAAATCAAGCAATTGTTTGCTGCCATGATGCTATTTGCTTGCATCCCGGCCAGCGCACAATTCAAAGCTACAGTAGAGCAGTATGCCAAGAGTGACTACACAACTACTGCAGCAGAGTTCAAACTCTCAGAGATTGCCACAACTCTCGGTACCGACACCGCTACTCTCGTAGCTGCCCTCGACGTTTGGGCTACCGACACAGTGGACGTTCCCGAAATGTTCTTCCTCAAAGTAGGCGAAGAGCTGACCGACAACTACACACAGGGTTCACAGGGTGGTTTCTGGATTGCTCGCAGCGGTGCTGTAGGCAGCTGGGGCGTTGACGCCGTTTACTACAACCAAATCTGGTGGGACAATGAGAGCAATGCCGACAAGTTCTACATTGAACTCGGTCAGTTCCCCGATTCACTGAAGGCTGGTGCTACATTCAACCCTACATTCGTAATGAAGCATGGTGACAAGCAGGCTACTTTCGACATCACCTACATCGTTAAGGAGTTGGTATTGCCCGAAGTAGAGCTCGACATCACTAAGCTTGAAATCGTAGGCGAGGCTGAAGCAACTGCAGAGCAGTATCCCCGCATCAACTACAACTCATCTCCTGTATACGTAAACATCGCAGGTGCTGCCGAGAAGTTGGGCGTTGACGCTGAAGTATTCGAGACATTGATTCCTGCCGGTCTCTACAGACCTTATGTGGATGCGACCTACGGCATCAAGGTTGACTCACTCACCTTGGCTACAAATAACGGTGGTTGGGGTCGCGTTGTGCTTGATGCTGCTACAGGCGACACATTGCAGGAGGTTTGCGCTGCTCCTTGGGCTGCAGAAGACCAGTTCTACATCGACACATACGCATTCGCTAACGATACCTTGAGCTGCAACATCGGTCAGTACCCGAGCAACTTGAAGGTGGGCGACACATTCTACTCCTATGTATATATTGTATATGGCAGCAAGGCTTATCGCGTGAAGTATACCCTCAACATCGTGGAGGATCCGAACGCTGCAACTGGTGACTTGGAGACCATGAACAAGGTTGGCTCTGAGATTATCCGTATCTCACAGCAGCCTACTACAGACTATTCTGCTTCTGCCATCATGCTCAACACCGACAGCATCGCTGAATTGCTCGGTTGCGCAGTAGGCGACATGACCTTCCAAGCTATCGACAACAACGGCGCTCTCTCAACATCAAGCACAGCCAACAACGGCGGTTACTGGATGACACAGGGTGGTATCATCTGCTCTTGGGGCGACAACGCTTACTTCTTCGTTGAGCCTGCCGCTTCTAACGACTACTCACAGCTCAACGTTGGTCAGATGCCGGGCAAAACAGCTATCGGCGAAGAGGGTCACACACTGATGTACCTCACCTCAGGTAACAACTACTATGAGCTCGACATCACATTGGCTATCGAGCAAGGCGAAGCTGTAGTACAAGACTTCGAAAGCGTAGCTACTCGTAACTACACCGTACAGGCTCTTGATGCTACATACGCATGGTCAGAGATTGCAAACTCAGCAAGCATACCTTTCGCTGACATCTACAACCTCATTGGCACAACAGAGCCCGTGCTCTATGCACTCAACGTAGACTCTATTGCTGCTCAGACTGGCGAGAAGTATACCAAGACCTACACTATGGGTGAGAAGCCCGGTTTCTGGCTCGACCAAGAAGGTCACAAAGCCGACTGGGGTAGCGCACCTTGGGGTATCACCGGTCTTAACTCTACAGCCGACAACTTCATCATCCAGTGTATACAGATGGACGGTTACGGTGTAGTAGGCGATGTATACACTGGCCAGTTCTTCCTCGTGAACGAAGAGAACCAGAAGATGCTCACCATCAACCTCACCTATCAGATTGTAGAGACTATCGTACAGGCTGAAACCGTAGGCGAAGAGTGGATCAACCTGCCCGTAAGCATGGATGACGCATCTGTTGACTATGACTTTGCAAAGGTTGCTACCGCCCTTGGCTTTGAAAGCGCTGAAGCTATGATTCTCGAAGGATACTACCTGAAAGGCCTTAAGGCAGACGGTACATACACTGACGGAGTTGATGCTGTAGGCAGTGGTATCCTATTCAATGCAAGCGGTGCAGCTGACGAATATGGCAACATCGGTGTTACCGTAAGCGACGACTGCAAGCAGTTCTTGACCTATTCTAACGAAGACATTGCAGCTCCCTTCAAGGCTGAAGCTACTATCTGCTTCGAGATTGACGCTAAGCGTTATGTAATCCACCTCACTCTGCTCGACCCCGAGTCTTATGAGGCTGCTCAAGGCATCGCAGGCATCAGCGCCGACAAGAAGGATGGCAAGATCTACAACCTCCAGGGTCAGGAAGTAGTTGCTCCTGCAAAGGGCATCTACATCATGAACGGCAAGAAGTTCCTGGTAAAGTAATCTTGTTACACATAGACTAAAAGAGTTGGCTCAGCCGAGCCAACTCTTTTTTATTTTATAAAAACACTACATTTCAATAATTATTCGTATCTTTTCAATAAACTGCGAAAAGTATAAACACACATACAATGAAAAACAATCTTTTCAGACTTTTAGTAAGCGTCATTTTACTTACAAACGCGCAAAGTCTATTAGCAAAGACTTACGATGTAAGCTCCCCTAACGGCAAACTCACCGCACGCATAGCGATAGAGGAGCAATGCCAACTCAGCATCTTGCTCGACGGGAAAGAGTTGATGGCCCCCTCTACCATAGGACTCACTATCGCAGAGGGCAAACAGCCATTTGCTCATGCCAAGGTGGCCCGCACCAAGAAAAGCAAGATTGACGAAATCATCACATCCCCAATGTATCGTCAGCCATCATTCCAGTTTGCGGCCAACCAACTCGACATCAAGCTGAAGAATGGCTTCGGACTCATCGTGCTGGCCTCAGACGAAGGCATTGCCTACCGATTCTACTCTACGGCAAAAGGCGATACTTATATATATAACGAGACCGCTGACTACAACTTCGGCACTGACCGCTCGGCATGGCTCGCCTATACAACCAATAAGGAGAAGCCCTATGCCATGGCCTTCCAAAACATCTATCACCACACAGCACTAGGCAATGCACAGGACCTGGCAGCCTTCCTGCCTGCTACCGTTGACTGCGGAGCAGCCAAGGTGACCCTGCTCGAAACAGATGTAGTGAGCTATCCCGGCATGTTTGTCCGTGCCAATGACGGACAGCTGAAGGCGGAGTTTGCCCCCTACCCCAAGGCCATGGACTATTACCGTTGGCGTGGCATGTCGTACGTCAAGGAGACCGAAGCATACATAGCCCGCCACACTGGAGCGCACTCCTACCCCTGGCGCATACTGGCCGTAACGGAAGATGACACACAGATGCCTGTCAACAACCTGGTATATGCTCTCGCACGTGAGAACAAAACAGGCGCTACCGATTGGATTAAGCCCGGCAAGGTAGCTTGGGACTGGTGGAACGACTGGAACCTGCGTGGCGTGGACTTCGTGGCTGGCATCAACTTCGACACCTATAAGTATTACATCGACTTCGCTGCTGCCCACGACCTCGAATACATCATCCTCGATGAGGGTTGGTACGACTCCAACAAGGCCAACATCATGCAGCCCATTGAAGCCATTCGCCTACCCGAGCTCATTGCGTATGCCAACTCCAAGAACGTAGGCATCGTGCTATGGACGGTGTTCAACGTTATTGACGAGAAGCTGGAGACTGCCTGCAAGCACTATGCCGATATGGGCATCAAGGGTTTCAAGGTGGACTTCCTTGACCGTAACGACCAGACCGCTTTTGAGCTGGTAGAACGCCTGGCCGAGTGCGCTGCACGCCATCACCTCATCCTCGACCTCCACGGCATCTATGCTCCTGTAGGACTCAACCGCACCTACCCCAACATCCTCAACTACGAAGGTGTATTCGGTATGGAGGAGGTACGCTGGACCGAATTGGAGAACAACATGCCGCTCTACGACGTCACGTTCCCCTACATTCGTATGATGGCCGGTGCCGTAGACTTCACACCGGGAGCCATGCGCAACGGGACTAAAGAGGATTGGAAAGCCATCTACAACAAGCCCATATCTATGGGAACCCGTTGCCATCAAGCAGCTTGCTATATCGTACACGACTCGCCCTTCACCATGCTGGCCGATAGCCCCACCAACTACGAGGACGACGAGCCTTACACACAGTACATAGCATCGCTGCCCACCGTATTTGACGAGACACGCATCCTGCAAGGCAAGATTGGCGAGTACATCGTCACCCTGCGCCGCCTTGGCGACACATGGTACATCGCCGGACAAACCAACTGGGATGCTCGCGACCTCACCATCGACTTCAGCTTCCTCCCCGAGGGAAAGATGTATAAAGCTCATCTGCTCACCGATGGCATCAACGCACACCACGATGCCGAGGACTACCGCTTGAGCACTATGGACTGCAGCTCTACCACCCAACAAGCCATTCATCTGGCACCGGGCGGAGGATTCGTAATGAAATTGAAAATTGAGAATTGAAAATTGAAAAGTTCTCCGAGAAATTCGAGTCCTCTGAGTCCTCAGAGCGCTCCGAGAAATCCGAGAACATCATAAAGACACCACTATAATGAAAAAACTACTCGCCACCGCGCTACTACTCCTCACAGCCGCAGGAGCACAAGCACAAGCCCTCCCCGCAGAATGGAATACGCCGGGAGCAGGCAACCCCTTACTACCCGGCTACTTTGCCGACCCCACCATCAAGAAGTTTGGTGATACCTATTATATATATGCCACTACCGACGGCACGGGCAATGGCTATGGTCCTGCCCAAGTATGGATGTCGAAGGATTTTGTCAACTGGCGCAACGTCACGATGAACTGGCCTACGACTGAAGTGGTATGGGCACCCGACGTAGTGCAGCAGCCCGATGGCAGCTACCGCTACTACTACTGCACTCCGTGTGTGATTTATGTAGGCGAGAGCGATAGTCCCACAGGTCCGTGGACAAACCGCCTCGGAGCACCGGATGCCATCCTCGTGCAAGACCGCTTCGTACACAATGCCATCACCCTCGACCCACAGCTGTTTGTCGATGATGACGGTTCCGAATATCTTTACTTCGGCACATGGGGCATCTACGAAAACTTTGGCTGCGGTGTAGCCAAGCTTGCTCCTGACGGCAAATCGTTTACCGACAAGAAGCTCATCCTCAATACCGAGATTAAGGATTTCTTCGAGGCACCCTTTGTGTTCAAGAAAGACGGCATCTACTACTTCACCTATTCGTCCGGCTCATGCCACGACCATACCTACCGTGTGCAGTATGCCATCAGCAAAGAGGGACCAATGGGCCCCTACGAATACAAAGGCTGCATCCTGGAGACCAATGCCGATGGCACCATCCATGGCCCAGGCCACCACTCTGTACTCATCGATGGCGACGATTACTACATCGTATATCACCGCCACAACAATCCCCACTCCATCCATGGATTCCACCGTCAGATATGTATCGACAAGATGGAGTTCGATGCAGAAGGAAATATCCTGAAGATTATCCCTACTCATGAAGGACTCATCCCAGAGTCGTTCCAGAAGCAGGCCAAGAAGAACTATATAGAAAACCTGGCTTATGGTGCTAAGGTGACAGCCTCATCCTATTACGATGAGTGGTTCAAGCCCGAGTATGCTACCGACGACAACAACGCCACCTTATGGCGTGCCCGCCAATGCCATGGCGAGGAGTGGATTACGATTGACCTCGGCAAGGAGCAGAAGTTCAACCAGGTATGGACACAGTTTGAGTATACCACCTTCTTCTATCAATACAAGATAGAGACCTCTGTTGACGGCATCAACTGGACACTCTATGCCGACAAGACGCAAAACACACAACAGGGCTCTCCCATGATAGATGAGGGAGCATGCAAAGCACGATACATCCGCATCACGGTGACAGATACACAGAAGAACGGGCACTTCCCGGCTATCTGGAACGTAAAGGTATACAATGCCACCAAGCGTAAGAATCCGAAGAATCTGTTGCCCGAGGTTGCTATCGACGAAGAAGCGCTCTTGGCTGGCTATCCTTGGATTCATGAAAAGGATATCGAGCCTGCCGAGCACCTGAAAACCGCCGAGAAGGGCAATAAGATTGTAGACATCAACGCTGATGACTACGCTATGGGAAAGGCCTTGAGCCTCAAGGAAATCAAGAACCGTCCAGGCGGCACCTTCAGCGGCGACAAGAACATTGTTGTAGAAATCAAGAAAGGTAAATATGCCTTCTACTTCAATGGGCAGCAGTCGCTCAAGAGCAGCTTCAGCCTCCCCAAGACGATGACCTACAATGCGCCCTACACCATCACGGCATGGACACTCAACCCACAAGTGGGCAACATCGAGACGGTAGCCGAATTTACAGAGCGCCGCAACGACCTCGCCACGATAGAGTTCCGCCAAGGCCGCGACCGCAGCAATGGCCTCGTAGCACATAACGCCTCGTTCGAGAACTCGGGCGCACCGAGAGAATGCCTCAGCGGAGAGGGTGAATGGCAACATTGGGTAGTCACTTTTGACGGTTACTATGAGCGTGTATATCTCAACGGACAGAAGATTATCGAGAAGAACATGTTCCTCATGATTCGCCCCGAAGGACGCATCACACTGGGTGCATCTATGGACGGTGGCAATAAGTTTAGCGGCTACCTGCACTCACTCCAGTTCTTCGACAAGAGCTTCACGGAAGCCGATGTACAAGCTGCCTATGCCGCTCCATCAAGCACGAATGACAAGATTACATTCGACGGAGCACTCGATCTGCAAGTACGCAGCCTCTCCCCCAGCCTACTCAGCATAAGCGTAGTGGATGGCAATGGAGAGCGCATGGAGTCGGGCCTGCTCAACTACCGATATGCAGTGACAAGTTTCGATAAGCCCAGGAATTCTAAAGGTTCCAAGAATTCCAGCAAATCGCCATCTAACTCCACCATCGACTGGAGCACTATCCCCTCAACCACTCTATCATCGCTCATCCTCGCTACCGACGGGAAAGGCACACAGAAGTGCCTCGTTCAGGTGACCGATGATAGCGGACAGTTCTCCCGCATTCTGACTGCGGATATCACCATCACAGCTGACCAGTTCGTACACTTCGGCGACAGAGCCGACAAGCCTACCGACTACATTGCCAACAAGGAGGGATGGGACGGTGTACTGGCCAATGGCGACCCACAATATGCCATGAGCGCACAAGCTGTAGACGGTGCTATCAAACTCACCTCAGCGAACGCCAACCTCAACACACGCAAAGAGGACAACGGCATTATATTATATAAGGAGTTGGAGGGCGACTTCCTCGTACAGACCAAAGTGGTAGCCCTCGACGGACAGGCCGAGCACCGCACACCAGCCTACAACGAAGGCGGACTCATCGTATTGGACGACTCAGGCAACCGTGGCCAGGAAATTATCCACATCGGCGTATTCCCCAACTACAACTGCGGCAACATGCTCACCCATGTTCGTGGCTATAGCCGTCCACAATATCCACGTGGCAACGGATGGAACTACGATCCCTACCTGCAAATCGAGCGCACAGGCGACATCTTCACCATACGCACAAGTCAGGATGGCAAGAGCTGGACCGATATGCCAGGCTCACCCATCCATGCCCCACAACTCAATGGAAAGAAGCTGAAGGTAGGTCTCTATCAGACGACATATACCGATAACAAGTCATGGGTATCGTTCGACGAATTTGATTTATGGAAAAACAACAATAACCAAAACACCAATAATAACAAGTAACATGAAAAAAGCAATTCTGACCGCACTTGCAGCAGCCATCATCCTGCCTATCAGTGCACATCCCGGTCACAAGCACGACCACACCTCGGGTGGTTACCCCATCACCCCGGTTCCCTTTACCTCTGTAAAGGTTGAGAGCAACAGCTTCTGGGGCCAACGCCTCGAGGCAAGCCGTGTAGTAACCATTCCTCTTGCCTTCAGCAAATGTGAGAGCGAGGGACGCTACACCAACTTCTCCAATGCCGCCGAGCACATGAAGGATCCCTCCAAAGTGTTCAAGGTAAATGGCGTAGGATACTCTTTCGACGACACTGACCCCTACAAGACCATCGAGGGTGCCAGCTATATCCTACAGACCTACCCCGACAAGAAGTTGAAGCTGTACATTGACAGCGTATTGAACGTCATCGCATCGGCTCAGGAGCCCGACGGTTACCTCTATACTGCACGTACACAGAATCCTGGCGATCCGCACCACTGGGCTGGCGACACCCGCTGGAGCAAGGTGGAGGACCTCAGCCACGAGTTCTACAACCTCGGACACATGGTAGAGGGTGCCGTAGCACACTATCAGGCTACAGGCTCACGCAAGTTCCTCGACATCGCTATCCGCTATGCCGACTGCGTCATCCGCGAAGTAGGTGACAAGCCAGGACAGGCTTGCGTAGTACCTGGTCACCAGATTGCCGAGATGGCTCTCTGCCGTCTGTACCTCGTGACTGGCGACCGCAAGTACCTTGATCAAGCCAAGTTCTTCCTCGACTATCGCGGCAAGACCACCATCAAGACTGAGTATTCACAGAGCCACAAGCCCGTGGTAGAGCAAGACGAGGCTGTAGGTCACGCCGTACGTGCCACTTATATGTATGCCGGCATGGCCGATGTAGCTGCCCTCACAGGCGACTCTGCCTACATCAATGCTATCGACGCTATCTGGGACAACATCGTGAACAAGAAACTCTACATCACTGGCGGTATCGGCGCTACAGCATCAGGCGAGGCCTTTGGTCCCAACTACTACCTCCCCAACATGAGTGCCTACTGCGAGACATGTGCAGCCATCGGTAATGTATATGTAAACCATCGCCTGTTCCTCCTTCATGGCGAGTCTAAGTACTACGACGTGCTGGAGCGTTCACTCTACAACGGTCTCATCAGCGGTGTGAGCCTCGATGGTGGTAAATTCTTCTACCCCAACCCCTTGGAGTCAATGGGCCAGCACCAGCGTCAAGCATGGTTCGGTTGCGCATGCTGCCCCTCAAACATCAGCCGTTTCGTGCCCTCACTGCCCGGTTATGTATATGCAGTAAAAGACCGTGCGGTATACGTAAACCTCTTCCTCAGCAACACCTCGAATCTCACGGTAGCAGGCAAGAAGGTAGCGCTCACACAGAGCACCGGCTATCCCTACTGTGGCGACATCAATATCAAGGTGGACCGCAACAGCTGCGGACAGTTTGACCTCAAGATCCGTATCCCCGGCTGGCTCAAGAGCCGTCCGCTCCCCGGCGAGCTCTACAGCTACAGCGACAACAAGCGCCTCGGCTATAGCATCAAGGTCAATGGTGTAGAGGCCGAAGGTACAGTGACCGAGGACGGATACTTCACCATTCCCCGCAAGTGGAAGAAGGGTGATGAGGTGACCATCCACTTCGACATGGAGCCCCGCACCGTACGTGCTAGCGAAAAGGTAGAGGCCGACCGCGGTATGGTAAGCATCGAGCGTGGCCCGATCGTATACTGCGCCGAGTGGCCCGACAACAAGTTCGATATCAAGAGCGTGCTCATCAACCAGAACCCCGAGTTCACCCTCGAGCAGCGCAGCCTCGATGCCTTCATCCCCGAAGCAAGCAAGGCTAAGCTCAACACCTACAAGACACAGAACATCACCACCC
>CANBEE010000084.1 GCA_947367415.1 uncultured Bacteroidales bacterium | reverse complement strand
GTTATTTCACATTCTGTTGATAGGCAGGGAAACGTCCCTTTCAAACCGTGTACAAATTTACATTGAATTTTCTTCTATTAAAAGAGGAATATTGAAATTATAAGGACAAAGGGCTTAAAAATGTTTAATAACATATTTTGCAAAGATTGTTAATTGTGAAAGTGGCAATCCGAGTTGACAATTCTTGTGACTTGCATTGTTGCTCGTTCTGACGGTATTTGCAGCAGATGGGAATTAGGTGTTTGATTATGGATGTGTTTGGGCGAAACCTACGTTTGGCATGTGTGTCTGAAGAAATCAAAAAAATAGCGAAAAGATAGAAAAAAGGCCGAGTTTTACTCGAAAATCCAAAAAAATGCTTTATTTTTGCTAGGGAAATAACACGAAACTGTCCTTAATGAAATCTAATAGAAATGGAAAAAGTTGATGAGTTGGATAAGAAAATCCTTGAAATCATATCACAGAATGCGCGTACTCCTTTCAAGGATGTAGCCATCGAATGTGGAGTGTCGCGTGCAGCGATTCACCAGAGAGTGCAGCGACTGATGGACATAGGCGTCATAATAGGGTCTGGCTACCATGTGAACCCCAAGATGCTGGGATTTCGCACTTGCACTTATGTGGGCTTGAGCTTGGCTAAAGGCTCTATGTATAAAGAGGCGATAGAGGAGCTGCGTAAGATTCCCGAGATCGTGGAGGCTCACTTCACTACGGGGCCCTATAGCATTATCGTGAAGCTCTATGCCCGCGACAACGAGCATCTGATGAACCTCCTTAACGAGCGCATCCAGGAGATTCCTGGAGTGATGGCGACGGAGACTATGATTTCGCTCGACCAAAGCATCAAGAAGGAAATACCCATCAGTGTAGAATAAGGTAGAATAAGTACATTCTCATATTATGCCCAGATTCAATATCAAAGAGGAATATACGAAGTTACATTCCTCTTTTCCTATTTACAGTAAGAAGCCAATCGTTGGAATAACAGGTAATTATGATGGCGGCAAGTGTACGCTGCTCGAAGGGTACTACCGCTCGGTGCTTGAGGCGGGCGGCACGCCGATTGTGATTCCGGCCTTTGACGATACGGATGCAATGGTCAGCCTGCTTGAGGGGGTGGATGCGCTTATCCTGTCGGGAGGCGGCGACATCAATCCGCTGTATCTGGGCGAGGAGCCTATGCGTGAGCTTGGCTCCGTCAATCCTGCTCGCGACTGGCAGGAGCTGATGCTTGTGAAGCTGGCCGCCAACAGGCAGATTCCTGTCCTGGGTATATGCCGTGGCATACAGGTCATGGCAGCGGCTTTGGGTGGCACGCTCTATCAGGATATCTATAAGGAGACTTCGGCAACGCTCAAGCATAGTCAAGAGACTGAACGCCACGTGGCAACACATAGCGTGCGTATTGCTTCGTCGAGTCGATTGGCTGCAATCTTCGGCGCGACCAATCTTCATGTAAACTCCTTCCATCACCAAGCGGTGAAGGTGGCTCCGGCAGGGTTTGCTGTCACGGCCGTCTCGCCCGATGGACTCATCGAAGCGATGGAGAGTACGGATTGCAAATCCATGATAGGGGTGCAATGGCACCCTGAATGCATGATACTGGGTGGTGACCGCACGATGCTGCCGCTCTTTGAGTGGCTGGTTGGCGAGGCTCGCTCATTTGCCGAGGCGAGAAATCTTCACCGCCGGTTCCTCACCCTTGACACACATTGCGACACACCGATGAAGTTTGACCAGCAGATACGTTTCGATAGTCGTGACCCGCGCATCCTTGTCGATTTGCATAAGATGACTGAGGGACGGCTTGACGCAACCATCATGGTAGCCTATCTGCGTCAGCTGGAGCGTGACAAGGCTTCGCTCGATGCGGCTTTTGCTAAGGCTGATCGCCTGCTCACTGAGATAGAAACGATGGTGGAGAGCAATGCTGATAGTGTGGGCATTGCATATACTCCTGAGGACCTGTATCGTCTCAAGCGTGAGGGACGCCGTGCACTGATGCTCGGCATAGAGAATGGCTATGCTATTGGCGATAACCTTAGCCGTATTGCGCATTTCAGGCAGCGCGGAGTGGTGTATATGACTCTCTGTCATAATGGAGACAATGACTTGTGTGACTCCGCACGCGGAGCAGAAGAACATGGGGGACTGAGCGAATTTGGTCGCCAGGCTATTCGTGAGATGAATCGTGTGGGAATGATGGTGGATCTCTCACACGCTGCAGAGAGCAGTTTCTACCAAGCCATCGAGGTCAGCGGTACTCCCATTGTTTGTAGCCACTCTTCGGCTCGTGCTTTGTGTGACCATCCGCGCAACCTTACAGACGACCAGTTGCGTGCACTTGCTGCTTCGGGAGGTGTGGTGCAGACCTGTCTGTACGACGGATTCTTGCGTAAGGAGGGTGGTGCTACCGTTGATGATGCCGTGCGCCATATTTGCCACATGGTGGACGTGGCGGGAATAGACCATGTGGGTATCGGTACTGATTTTGATGGTGATGGTGGTATCATTGGTTGTGCCGATGCTTCTGAGGTCATCAATCTCACCCGTCGCCTGCTTGCTGAAGGCTTCAGCCAAGAGGATGTGACGAAACTGTGGGGTCAGAACTTCCTTCGCGTAATGACCCTCACGCAATCATCTGCTATTTAGAGTCAGTGGGATAAAAAGAAAAATCTGCCAAGGTTGATTATAGCCTTGGCAGATTTTCTTATACATCACTTAGCGATGACTTTGCGCCCGTCTACAATGTAGATGCGGCCGGGAAGCATGTCGCTCTGTTCGTTGATGCGGCGTCCGAAGAGGTCGTATATGCCCTTTCTGCTGATGAAGGCATCTTGCTTGTCGGCCTCGGGGAGGCTGATGGCGGTGTCGTCGCCTGCGCCAAGGTAATAGAGGTGGAAGTTGTCGGCTTTATACCAGTGTGTTCCTCCTTCGATACCGATGGTCAGGTTGCCATCTTCTACCCAAATGCTGTCGATTACTCCCTCGGAGAGATAGAAGCGTCCCCACTCGTGGGCTGCAACGTGGGTGGTGCTGTCGCCTGCAAATAGGCAGACTTCGTTTCCTTCGCTTGTCCCTACAGAAGCGGTTAGGCGATAGTATCCGCGAGGCAGACCTGTAATGGCTTGGCTAATGCCAGTAGATCCACTGGCAGACTCATTGTATAGGAAGTATTGGCCATCAATGCCTGCGGCATAAGTGGAGAGGGTGCTGTTGGTGCGGACTGTTGCGCTTGCTTGTGCTGTCCAGCCACCTTTCTTACCCGTTTCGAATGAGGGGTTCGTGATGTATCCGGTATAATCGATGGGCTCGCTCTTGTCGATGAGCTGCAGTTTATAGATTTCGGTGTAGTCGAGAAGCGCTGCCGCGATATTCTTGACAGTGGTTCCCGATGATATCTCCATGTCAGAGAATATCTTGTTGGTTTCGGCAATGGAGTCGAGCAATAGCGTGTTCCATTCGGGCACTACCCTTGACTGCCATTTTTCGTGGGCTTGAGCTGCAGCTTGTATGGCTTGAGCCAATGTTTTGTAGGCCTGGTCGCTGGTGCTGTTGACTGAAGCACGCATACGTCGGGTGTCGTATTTCATGACACCTGTGAAGGCCTTGAGCACTGTACCAGAGTCTACGCGGTTGAAGTATTGTATATCTGCTGCCGGATCGGTATCCAATACGAGGGTCTGTCCGTCGGCAATGGATGAGGTCAATACGGCTTGGAACTCTGGCAGGCCGATGCTTGTGGCTCCCATGTCAATGGTGATATTGCTGGCAGTGATGGGGGTGGGGTTCTCCTTACTAATCATCATTATATAGGGAGTGCCGGCAAGTATAGTGTCTGTGATGACAGCCTTGCGCAATGACGAAGAATTCACTTGGATGGGTCTGCGGCAAATATAATCATCGGGAACGAGGGCTGTGAAGGGTAGAGCAAGTGAGGTCCAGGGGCCCACCTCCCACTTCGGAGTGAAGGTCGCTATGGTAGCTGTATGATTTCCTAGAGGCGCGAAATTATACCCTGACTGCAGGCGAAGTTTGTCAATATTGTTTTGATAAACAATGTTGTAGCCATTAAGTGGTATGTTGGTATAGTACAATGCGTTGGGATTGGCTGCTATGGGCTGGCTGTTGAGGCCCTCCACTTGCGTGAAGTCGTAGCTCGTGATTGCGGTGTCGCTGGCTAGGTCGGCAAAACGCATTGGATCCCATTCGCCCTTGAGTGCCATAGTCCCCTCCTTTGTATATATACTGTCGAGAGTGGGGGCACACACCTTGAAGAGCATGACCGTGTCTGCCGTAGTGAACTGCAATACGGCATCGTCGTCTATATTGGTGAGTTTGTCGGTAGCGATAAGAGCATAGCGCTGATTGGTGCTGATGCGGCTGATGGTCGTTTCTACCTCTTTGCGCTCACCAGGTGCGAAAATGTAGTCGTCGATAGTGATGTTGCGTACATACTCGAAGCTCTCAGCCTCCTCGTTGTATGTCATGAGCCTCAAGCGGATGCCTGGCTGGGCGATTGTTCCGTTGCTTGAGCTGGACACGACGGCTTTAGCTGTTAGCTTGTCGTGATAGAGTAGGCGGTAGGTTCCGCTAGCGTGCTCCTCGGTTTTGTTGCTGGCGCTAATATCGAAGGACTCGAGTGTGAATTGGGCATTGGTGGGCAGTATTTCTACTTCAGCCTTATCCAGAACGTTGTAGCGCTTATCTGTGAGGTAGATATAATACTTTTTCTCAAGCGTGGGCTTGAAGGTGCATGTGAACTCTCCGCTCTCGCCAGTTGACAGTTTCATCTCCTTGTCGCTGGCCGATACTGTCGTGCTGCTTGATGGCTTGCGTTCGCTGGTGCCCCAATAGATGTTGAAACCCGAATAGTCCAATGTGCCATTGTTGGTTGCGGTGACGCGGATAGTGGTTTCTGTGCGCTTGACAGCTTGCTTGTCAACATGTAGCTTTGCTGTGATGTTGGGCTTTTTTGGGGCAATGTTGTAGACCATGCCTTGCTGGCCAGCAAAACCGTTGATACCAGTCTGTGCATCCAAGGTGTAGTAGCCGTCGCCTTGTCCGCCCCATCCGAAGTTGAAGTGGAAAAGATTGTTGGGGGCATTGTAGCCGTCGAGAATAATGGCATGTCCGCCTTGCGACTCGTGTACACCGGCATATACCATGGGCTGCTTATTGATGAGGTTGTTGTATATGCGTGTTTCCCAGGTTGATTGGCTGATGCTGTTCTGGTATTCACATGCACTGCTCATGTTGAAGTAGGAGTTGTACCCATCTACAATATTCATAATCTGTCCCGATGTAGAGCTGCCGTATGTCTGCCATATGCCAGCGCCAAAAGCAGCGTTGAGTACTGCGACAGCATTTCCCATCTCTGCCGGATAGTTGCTGGGGTAGCTGTTGAGCATGAGGTCCCACTGGATAGGCGTTCCCTTGGGATAGCTGACTGTCACAGGCGCATCGCCATAGCCATAGGTGGGCGTGGTGTTCAGCAGCTCACTGGGGAGATCGCGACGGAAATAGTGCAGCACCATCACCGCAGCCGTACATGTACATCCCGTCACAGCGCGGTTGGTAGTTCCTGTAAGGAAGGGAGCCAAGTCATTGTATGGAGCTGTCTGGTGCCAATGCGCCTCAATCAAAGGTTTCACTGAAACGCGGTCTGCGGGAGCTTTGACCGGTGTGCGGGCTGGTGCTCCGGCGGCTTGAGCCTCTTCGACCAGGCGGGCATATCCCTGCAGCATGTCAAGCAGGGCAGGCGGCATGTCGGCTTCTACGAAATCGCCCTGCTCGGTGTAGCCGATAATCTCGGGTAAACAGTTGTCGCCGCTGACAATGACAAAACCTGCATTCTCGCCTCGGCTCACTATATATAAAGGAGCCAGGGTGTCGGCTTCGGATACACTTCGGGTGTTTGCCCTGCGAACAGGTTGGGCTCGCATAGCAGAAGGCTTGGCTTGCATATATGCCGAGGCAATCTTGATGGCTTGTGAAGGGCCGATGGGATCGGCTGATACTAAACTGGCGATACAGGCGAATAATAGCAGTAGTGAATGTCTTTTCATAATTTTATTATGGTATTATTATATTCTTGTTGGTTTATATTTGTTCTATCTTATTCTTCAGTGGCAAGCAGGCCTTCATCATCTAATGTGATGCGGTATTTACCTCTTTTCTTCGCAATTTCTGTCAGTTGCATCTGCTCTGTGATGTGGTCGACAACGATGATTGTGTTGTCTTCAGCTGTACGTGTGATTGAAAGAGTGGTGTCTGTTGTGACAATGCCTGAATAAATGAGGCTATCGTTGAGGAATATGTCGCATCCTGATGGGTAGAATCCGGGAGCAAGGCTGAAATGGTATTTGTCGCTCGAGGATTCAATCTTTTGTTGCTCGTTCTTTGTGCTCATGTCAAAGGCAAGGACTACAAAGACGATGACTATGCCAATGACGAGTATGCCAAGAACAAATGTGCCGAGCATGAAGGTGCGATTGGACTGTTGTGCTTTTCTTCTCATGATTATTGCTGTGTGTAAAGGTTATTTACGATGCAAATATAGAAATTTATAGGTAAATATTTGGCTATAATGAAAGAAAATTGTACTTTTGCAGCGATTAGATGATATGTGAGGGGCTCCTTCGGGGCTCTTTTTTATTTATTAATGTATGATTGCAAAAAGTAAAATCACTGAAATCGTAAATGAATGGTTGGCTACAAGAGACTATTTTCTTGTGGATGTGTCGGTAAGCGCAGATAACTGCGTGTCTGTAGAAATTGACCATGCTGAGGGCGTGTGGATAGATGATTGTGTGGCATTGAGCAAGCATATCGAGGCTCACCTCGACCGTGATGTGGAGGATTTCGAACTGGAGGTTGGCTCGGCCGGTATTGGACAGCCCTTCAAGGTGTTGCAGCAATACATAAATCATATCGGAGATGATGTAGAGGTACTTGCTTGTGATGGCAAGAAATACCGAGGAGTGCTTGCGGCGGCCAATGAGGAGAACTTTACAATCTCTGTAAAGGTGAAGGAAAAGCCTGAAGGCGCAAAGCGTCCCATTATGGTAGACAAGGAATACACTTGGAAATTTGATGAAGTAAAATATACAAAATACCTAATAAACTTTTAAGGAATTATGGCAAAGCAGAAGGAAAATGTAATCAGCCTGGTTGATACTTTTCAGGAATTTAAGGAACTGAAGAACATTGACCGTGCAACATTGATCAACGTGTTGGAAGAGAGTTTCCGCAGTGTGATTGCAAAGATGTTCGGTTCAGACAAGAACTATGACGTAATTGTAAACCCTGATAAAGGTGACTTTGAGATTCGTCGCAACCGTGTAGTTGTGGAGGATGGCGAACTTACCGACCCCAATGCTGAGATCGCCTTGAGTGAGGCATTGGAGATTGATGAGGATTATGAAGTGGGTGAAGAGGTGACTGATGAGGTCTCTTTTGTGTCGTTCGGTCGTCGTGCTATCTTGAATCTGCGTCAGACACTGGCTTCGAAAGTTCTTGAACTTGAGAAGGACAGCCTGTATAATAAGTACAAAGATATGGTAGGCACAATTATTGCAGCTGAGGTATACCAGATATGGAAGAAGGAGATATTGCTTCTCGATGATGAGGGCAATGAACTGCTGTTGCCTAAGTCGGAGCAGATTCCCAGTGACTTCTACCGTAAGGGTGATACAGTGCGTGCAGTAGTGCTCCGCGTAGATAATCAGAACAATAATCCGAAGATTATATTGAGCCGTACATCTCCTCTGTTCTTGCAGCGTCTGTTCGAGCAGGAGGTTCCTGAGATTAACGATGGTCTCATCACCCTCAAACGTATTGCCCGTATTCCTGGCGAGCGTGCCAAGATTGCCGTAGAGTCATACGATGACCGTATCGACCCGGTAGGTGCATGTGTGGGTGTTAAGGGCTCTCGTATCCACGGTATCGTACGTGAGTTGCGCAACGAGAATATTGATGTTATCAACTATACAGCTAATATCGAACTCTTCATCAAGCGTGCATTGAGCCCCGCTACGGTATCATCACTCATCCTTAATGAGGAGACACGTAAGGTAGAGGTGTATCTGAAGCCCGAGGAGGTGTCGCTTGCCATTGGTAAGGGTGGTATGAACATCAAGCTTGCCAGTATGCTTACCGAATATACAATTGACGTATTCCGTGAATTGGATGAAGAGAACGAGGAGGAGGATATCTACCTTGACGAGTTTGCTGATGAAATCGACCAGTGGGTTATTGATGCTATTCATGCTATCGGCATCGATACAGCGAAGGGTGTTCTCAATGCTCCTAGAGAGATGTTGATTGAGAAGGCCGACCTGGAGGAAGATACTGTAGATGAAATACTCGCCATCCTGCGTGCCGAGTTTGAGAATGACAACGAATAACGAATCATCCAACCCGAGTATAGAGAATGCCAAGATTAAGCAAAGTAACAAAAGAACTTAATGTAGGATTGCAGACATGTGTCGATTTCCTGCAGAAGAAAGGCTATACGGTCGAAAATTCACTGAACGCTAAGATCTCTGACGAGCAGTACGAATTGCTCGTTATGCAGTTCAGCTCTGATAAAGACCTGCGCCAAAAGGCTGAGAAGGCTCAGCGTGAGCGATTGGATAGTAAGAAAGAGGCTAAACCTACTGTATCTATAGAAGAGCCTAAGAAGGAAGATGATGTGCAGGAAGAACCGGCCAAGCCGAATGTAGCATTCAAGGTGGTAGGAAAGATAGACCTTGATGCTCCCAAGGCGACCAAGACAGCAGCCAAGGCTCCTGTGGAAGAAGCTCCCGCAGAAGAGCCTGTCGTAGAAGAAGTGGCTCCTGTTGTGGAGGAGGTCCCTACTGAGGAAAAGCCTGAAGTGCAAGAAGAGGTCGCTCCTGTAGCAGCTGAACCTGTAGTAGAAGAGCAAGAACCCGAAGTGGAGGAAGATGATGATGTGGAGGAAGCTGATGAACCCGTTGTGGAGGAGGCTCCTGCAGTAGAGAAACAGGCTCAGTCTGAAGAGATTTTTGCTGTTCGCCGCCCTGAATTTGTGTCAAAAATCAATGTTGTGGGTAAGGTCGACCTTTCGGCTATCAACCAGTCTACGCGTCCTAAGAAGAAATCAAAGGAGGAGAAGCGCAAGGAACGCGAAGAGAAGGATAAGCTGCGTAAGCAACAGACAGCCGCTAAGCCTGCAGGGACACAAGGTGCAGGACAGGCACAAGGTGATGGCAAGAAGAAAAAACGCAATCGCATACAGAACGAGCGTGTCGATATCAATAAGGCAGGCTCAATGGTGACTTCTGACAACCGCCCGGGTGCTCAGCCTAATGGTAAAGGGGGTGGTAAGGGCAATGACCCACATCGCGCAAAGTTTGACCGTGATAAAGAGCGCGCAAAGCGTATTCTCGACAAGAGCGAGATGAGCGAGGAGGAAATCCAGAAACAGGTGAAGGACACTTTGGCACGTCTGACCAATAAGTCTAAGTCTACCGGTGCCAAGTATCGTAAGGAGAAACGTGCTCAGGAGGCCGAGCGCCGTCAGGAACAGATGGCTCAGGAGCATGCAGACAGCAAGGTGCTCAAACTCACCGAATTCGTTACAGCCAACGAGCTTGCCAGCATGATGAACGTTGGTGTGGCTCAGGTTATCGGTACCTGTATGAGCATCGGTATGATGGTGTCTATCAACCAGCGCCTCGATGCCGAGACCATTAATATTGTAGCCGAGGAGTTCGGCTTCACCACCGAGTTTGTCAGCGCCGAAGTGGCACAGGCAATTTCTGAAGAGGAGGATCGCGAGGAGGATCTCCAGCCCCGTGCACCTATCGTAACCGTGATGGGTCACGTAGACCATGGTAAGACCTCATTGCTCGACCATATCCGTAAGTCAAATGTCATTGCCGGTGAGGCGGGTGGTATCACCCAGCACATCGGTGCCTACAACGTGAAGCTCGAGGATGGCCGTCGCATCACCTTCCTTGACACTCCCGGCCACGAGGCCTTTACTGCCATGCGTGCCCGTGGTGCCCAGGTGACCGACATCGCCATCATCATCGTGGCTGCCGACGACGACGTGATGCCCCAGACCAAGGAGGCTATCCACCACGCTCAGGCAGCAGGCGTGCCTATGGTATTCGCCATCAACAAGATTGATAAGCCCCATGCCGACCCCGAGAAGATCAAGGGAAAGCTGGCCAATATGAACCTCCTCGTAGAGGACTGGGGTGG
>CANBEE010000083.1 GCA_947367415.1 uncultured Bacteroidales bacterium | reverse complement strand
AGTTGGCATGATTAAATGAGCGAAAAATGCGGTGATATAATGTATTTTCGGATGTTTCCTTATTAAGGAATGCAACTCCTTGGCGGTATGGGCAAGATGTTGTATCTTTGCAAAAGAAACTTAAAAAATAAAAAATATAGACAGAGTATAATTATGATGAGGGAAAAAACCATAGAGAAGCTTATTAAAGGATTTATCGCGAAAGAACTGACTATCAATCCCGATACACTGACACGCGAAACCAATTTGGTAAACGACCTTAATGCAGACTCCATGGATATCGTTAATGTGGTTACAGCCATTGAGGCCAAGTTCAAGATAACTTTCCCGGATGATTCGAAAATAAAGTACGACGGGTACACCTTGCAGTTCCTCATTGATGGTGTCACCAATGCACTTAAGGAAAAGGCTCCGGCACGTACAAGAAGAGCAAAGTCTACATCGAATGAATGAGTTCCGTATATGTTGCGGAAGTCTTCATGTTATCAATAACACCTTTGGAAAGCCGGACTTGTGAAAGCCCGGTTTTTGTCTGTAAAACACAAAATATAGTATATCTATGAAAAGCAAATCAATGAAATTCAGTATCCTCCTTTGTCTTGCTATATTGGCATGTAATGTTACGGCTTGGGCCGATGTGAATTTAAGACTACACTACAGTTTGGAGAATGATACCCTAGGTGCACCTGTTGTGCAGGATGTTTCAGGTAATGGATACCATGGGGTGCTCACGGGCTCTGCAACTATTGGTACTTACAAAAAAGAAAAAGTACTTAAACTGAGTGTACTTAACAGTACTGTAGACTTGGGAGAGGACTTCGGACAGGAGGTGGCTGGCTTAGATAACTTTACAGTAGTGGCCACTGTGTATGTGTCTACATCATCTACACTTGATAAACCAGGAAACAATCTCTTATGTTTTGCTCATTCGCCCAATGTGTCGTTGTCAAATAAAGGCTTTGCTGCATTTAAGGTTAGTGATTGTGCTCTTCATTACTCGCCTTCCACTCCTGCAGAGGAACTCACAGTGGCTCCGTCAAAAGCGGTCGATAAGAATAATTGGAAGACATTGGTATGGACCCAGTATGGAGATGTTGTGCGCTTCTATATTGATGGAGAACTCGTGTCGGGAGGTCGCTTGGAGCATACACTCAGTGAGTTGGGTACTACTGCGTTCAACCATATAGGTGCTCCGCTCGATGAGGGAGAATCATATCTGAAAAGCACCTATATCAAAGATTTCCGCATCTATAATGGTGCCATGAGTTCAGCAGAGGTGGCTACACTATGTGGTCTCACTCCTGACATGACAGAGGCTGACTTGAAGGCTCATTTCATCTTTGAAAACACCAAAAGCGAGATTGGCAATTATGAGGGAGAACTTAAGAATAGTGCTTCGCTAACTACCGTAGCAGGGCTTCCTGTACTTTCGTTGGGCGAAGATAATGGCTATTTCGATATGGGTGCTTCGGTTGGAACGATGCTTGCTTCTCTTAGTGACTATACCATTTCGACTAATCTCTATATCCCAGCATCAACTAGTTTGGGCTCAAATGGAAATTTTGTGTTCACCTTTGCTAACTCCACTGATATGGGCAAGGATGCCAATGGTTGCATTTTCTTTGGTGCCAACCAATCGCGTTATGCTATTACCAAGACTCACTATTCGGGAGAGCAAGCCGTAACCGCAGGAAAGGCTATTCATAAGGGTGAGTGGCATGCTTTTACCTATCGTCAGCGTAACCAAGTAGGACAATTGTTCGTTGATGGTGTGCTTGTAGTTACAGATGAAGTGACGCTTACTCCGGCCGACTTGGGTGCCACAAAGCATAATTTCCTTGGCCGTTCATGTTATCAGGGCGATGTGTATCTCAAAGGTGCCCAATACAACGACTTCCGCATCTATAGCGGTGCCGTGTCCGATGAGGATATTATCCTTCATTCATCTAACCTTGCCACTCTCAATAGTGAACTCTTTGCCCAGCAGGTAGCTGCTGTTATGGCTCAGACGGAACTTCCGGCAACCACCCTGTATGGTGATATGGCGCTACCTTCAGTAGGGGACGATGGTGTGAGCATTGTGTGGCAGTCATCAGATGAACGTATCGTCAGCTCCTCAGGAAAGGTGACTCGTCCCGCTGTAGGTGCCGACTCGGCTCATGTGCTTCTAACGGCAACCTTCACAAAACAGCAAATAGCACTTTCACGTGAGTATCATGTTACCGTCGTGCCACGTCTGGACGACTATAATAGTGTGCAGTCCGATATGCGTATGCTTATCCTCGATGGTAATCTCAAGAATCTTAAAACAGACCTCTATTTGCCCTCACTTACCTCTGAGGGATCCATTATCCATTGGCGTTCAAGTCGTCCTGACTATATGAACAATGCAGGCCGTTTGCTACGCCTTTCTCCAGCAGGAGAACCACAGCATGTAGAACTTACGGCCATATTTACTAAGGGCCAAGTTACAGACTCCTGCACATTTGATATTCGTATTGCCGAGGAGGAACCCTATGTGGGGTATCTCTTTGCTTACTTTAATGGTAATGCCCAGTGGCAGGAGCAGATTTGTTTTGCCCTTAGCACCGATGGTTACAATTATGTGCCCCTCAATGATGGCAATCCCATCATTAGCTCCGATACAATATCTCGCAAGAAGGCTGTGCGTGATCCTCATATCCTTCGTGGCGAAGATGGCTACTTTTATATGGTTATTACAGACATGCGCTCTTCACAAGGTTGGTCCTCAAATGATGGCTTGGTACTTATGCGGTCCAAGGACCTGGTGAACTGGACACATTCAGCCATTGATTTCCCCACGGCGTGGCCTCACAGATTCAATCGAGATGATTTGACACAGGTGTGGGCTCCGCAGACGATTTACGACCCCGAAGCTGGCAAGTATATGGTGTACTATGCCATTGGTGAGAAGGGGGCACACTACATTACTTACTGTTCCTATGCTAACGAGGACTTTACGGAACTCTCAGAGCCTGAAGTCCTGTATGATCATGGAGCCAATACGATTGATGCTGATATAGTATATCTATACGGACTGTATCACATGTTTTTCAAGACCGAGGGACAGGGCAATGGAATCATGAAAGCTACAGCCAAGACCCTGCGTGGGGAGTGGACACCCGAGTATCGCTATCTACAGCAGACTAGTGTCGCCGTTGAGGGGTCGGGAGTATTCAAACTTATCAATTCCGATGAGTGGATACTCATGTATGATTGCTACACCAGCGGACACTATCAGTATTGTAAGAGCACTGACCTCAGCAACTTTACGTATGTCCGTAACTCAGCTAATACCGACATCTTTACTCCACGTCATGGTACTACAATTCCCATTACTCAAGAGGAAGCTGAGCGTCTTGTGCAGCGTTGGCCCAGCAAAGCCCTCAGTCTAGGTAAGATTACTTCCCAGAATGCTAATGTCCGCATGGATATGTACGATGTGGATGAATCTTCTTCTACTATTTACCTTCCCGTATATGGTGGCACTGACCTCTCTAGCTTTGATCCGCGTTTTCAAGCTTTCCCAGGGACAAGCGTTGTTCCTGCAGGTCCGCAGGATTTTACCCAAGGTCCCATAGCCTATACGTTCAACTTTAATGGTAGTAGTAAAACCTATCAAGTAAGTGCTCGCGTATGTGTGAATCCTATATTGCCAGGCTACCATGCCGATCCTGAGATTCTCTACTCCAAGAAGACTGGACGCTTCTATGCCTACACCACCACCGATGGCTTGGCTGGTTGGGCAGGTACATATTTTACTGCTTACTCATCTGAGAACCTGATTGATTGGACATACGAAGCCAATGTTGTAGATTTGGCAACCGCTCAGGTGATATGGGCTAATGGCAATGCCTGGGCCCCGGCAATTGAGGAACGTGAGATAGATGGCGACTACAAATACTACTTCTACTTCAGTGGCAATGCGGGCAGTAGCAAGCAAATCGGCGTGGCTGTGGCCAATACGCCCGTTGGCCCCTTTGTTGATAAGGGTGAGTCTATCATCAAACGTTCACCTACAGGTAGCGGACAGCAGATTGATGTTGATGTCTTTGTTGACCCAGTCAGTGGAACTCCCTATCTTTATTGGGGCAATGGCTACATGGCAGGTGCCCAGCTCGAAGATTATATGGTTACTGTCAAAGAGAATACCATCAAGGTTCTTACTCCTTCGGGAGGTTCGCTTCAGGATTATGCCTATCGTGAGGCACCCTATGTCTTCTATCGCGAAGGTCTCTACTATTTCTTATGGAGCGTTGATGATACTGGTAGCAACAACTACCACGTAGCTTATGGTACGTCTACCTCTCCTCTTGGTCCCATTACTGTAGCCGATAATCCTGTCATACTGATACAGTCACCTCGCGATGAGATTTATGGAACTGCACACAATTCAATCCTTCAGATTCCTGGACGTGATGAGTGGTATATCGTGTATCATCGCATCAATAAGGATTGGCAAGGAAAGAATGGCTCTGGCTATCATCGCGAAACCTGCATCGATCGTCTTTATTTCAATCCCGATGGTACTATCCGCAAGGTGGTACCCACTCATGCAGGTCCTGCTCCCGTGAATACTAGGGATATTGTGACCAATATCCAAGAGCCACTTGCCAATTCTGTCGACCTTATAGCTTCTACATATTATTCATTGCAGGGCGTATGCCTGGGTGATTTGCAACCCACAGCTACAGGCGTATATGTTCTTCGTCAGATATTCTCCGATGGCACCACTCGCTGTCATCTGTATTTTGTCAGATAAGTATCCTGCAAACATGAATAGTTGGTAAAACAATAGCGAGGCGCACCATGATGCGCCTCGCTATTGCTTTGTCTTAAATCGTAGATTATTCTTGTGCGTCTTTTTCTTCGAGAGCCTTGATTTTCTTCAGTATTACTTCGGCATCTGCTTTGAGCTTTTCCATCTTACGCTGCATCTCGGCAACAAGGCTATTACCACTTTTGCTTGATGAAGAGAGGAAACCAAGGTTGTTTTCATAGGTCTTGATCTCGCTGCACATGTTATCGTATGCTCGTAGCAGGCGTTCACGCTCACGACCTACGTTCATGCCCTCCTTGATGGAGTCCTTGAAACGTGCGACTTTTCTTGTAGCTTCTCTTTTATGGAATGCATCGAAGAGTTTGTCGATAAGTTCTTTGTATTGCTTGTATGTTTTGTCCTTGTCTCGGAAGGGAACATGACCTATGCTGTTCCATTCGCGTATGAGTTCGTGCATTTTTGCAGAATCCTCCTCTGTCGGATTTGCAGGGTCGATGGTCGCGAGGGCTGAGATGACTTCTTTCTTTCTTTCCAGATTCTTATGCTCTTCGCTACGTTGTGAAGCGCCTGCTTCTTTGCGCTTTTCGAAGAATGTATCGCAAGCTTTGATGAATCGTTGCCAAATTGCATCAGAGTGTTTCTTGGATACGGGGCCTATGGCCTTCCATTCGCGCTGGAGGGCTGCAAGTTTGTCAGCTGTGCCCTTCCAATCTGTGCTGTCTTGCAGAGCTTCGGCCTGCTCGCATAGGGCGGTCTTCTTTTCAAGGTTAATGGCAAGGTTGTCCTTCATGCCCTTGAAGAAATCTGCTTTCTTGGTAAAGAAGGTGTCGCAAGCTGCACGGAAACGCTCGAAAATCTTGGTGTTCATCTTCTGAGGAGCGAAACCGATAGTCTTCCATTGCTCCTGCAGGGCGATGATCTCTTGTGTCTTCTCGTTCCACTGCGCATAAGTCGTGAGTTTATCGTATTCGATAGCTTCGATTGCTTCGCATAGGGCTGTCTTCTTTTCGAGGTTCTCGTTTTCGTTCTTCTTCAAATCCTCGAAATGCTGTTGGTGACGCTTGTTGACGGCCGATGAGGCAGTCTTAAAACGTGTCCAAACCTCCTCACGCAACTCCTTGGCTACGGGACCTATTTCGCGATACTCTTCATGGAGCTTCTGTAATTGATGGAATGCTGATACAACATCTGGCTCTTCAGCGAGGCGCTCTGCTGCTTCACATAGGTGAGTCTTGGCCTCAAGATTCTTCTTGAAGTCATACTCACGGAATTCAATGTTGAGTTTCAGTATGTCGTAGAATCGCTCTGTGAGTTGTTGGTATTGTTTCCAAAGATCGGCTTGCTTGGTAGGAGGCACATCACCTACGCTTTTCCACTCTTGTTGCAGAGCCTTGAAGTCGTTATATGAAGCCTGTCCCTTATCTGAATTGTCGATTATCGCTTGTATGCGGTCGAGGATGGCTTCTTTGCGTAGGAAGTTCTCCTCACGCTGCTGCTCCTCCTTGCGCTGTTGCTCGGCACGTGCCTCGCGGATAACGCTCATCGCAGCCTTATACTCCTCCTCGGCAGAGGTGTCAGGCTTGAAATCTTCGGGTACTCCGCCTGAGGCGAGGTGAGCTTCGCGTGCAGCTTCGATGGTTGTGCGATGTAGCTTATAAAAAGTTTGTTTAAGATGCTCGAGCTCTTCTTTGGGTGCATTGAGTGGTTCTTGAGCAAGCACTTTGATACGTTCGATGACGTCGACGCATGTCAGTGGAGCCTCTTGAGCAGACTCACTGGCATCGGGGGTGGATGAATCCACGTCGTTGGTAATAGTTTCTTTTGTCGTAGCTTCGTTTTGTGTCAAAACCTGTTCTTGTTCTGCAGGCTCTTGCGTTGTGGCATTAGCCTTGGGGTCATGCGTATCCGTCATTGTTTTTTGTACTTTTAAAAGTTTGTTACACGGTATTATTCCAAATATGGACGACAAATAAAGTAATTTCTACCGAGATAAACTAATATTTTCTATATTTTTTTCGTCTTTCCGTGAAAAACGGCCTGCATGTTGTCGTTGCAGGCCGTTTTGGTATTACATTATGTGCATTAATTGTGCTTTATGGAATGTAGCGTTCACCCACTACGAGCTTGTCACCCGAGAGGTCTACCTTGAAGAGGTGAGGTATGCGGATGTAGTGGCCTACATCACGATGGCTGTGTACAGACATGAGCCATTGCCCGTTCAAATCTTGGAATAGCATACCATGTCCAAAGTTTGGTGGGGTGATTGGTTCAGGTTCTTGTACCCATGGCCCTTCAAGGGTACCGCTAGCGGAATAAGCAACACCTTGTGTGTAAACATTGTATATCCAACTGGTCCATATCATACCGAGTCGTCCCGTGCCTGTGCGGAAAAGCCATGGGCCATCTGTTACGCGGTTGGGAACGTCCTTGCCGTCGATTTTTTCGCGGCTCCAGGGCGAGTCGCTGGCGCGGAAGAGTATCTTGCTTTCTCCTATCGAACCGCTTAGGTCAGGTTTGAGCTCAATCTTTTCCATGGTGCCGTTGAGGTTTTGTAACCATTCGCCACAGTATATCATATATGGTTTGCCGTCTGTGTCGACCCAGAAGGTGCCATCAAGTGTCGGCATGTGTGCAGGGAGGTATGTCGGGTCGGCCATCGGGCGGTAAGGGCCTTCTGGGGTATCGCTTACAAGTATATGGCTGGCACGGCGAGGTATGATGTTGCCTGCTACGGTATCAATCTTGACGGCATTGTTCGTGAAGGTGGCAAAATAATAGTATTTGCCTTTGTATTGGTGAAACTCGGCAGCCCATATCTGGGGACGAGGACCCATCCATGAGTTACTATCAGTAAGGGCTATGTGGTAAGGACCTTCCCAACGAGCGAGGTCGCGACTCATCCACATACGGCCACCCGTACCAGTCATATAATACATGCCGGTAGCTTTGTCGGCCATGATGCAGGGATCGCTAAGACGGATAGAGTCCAATGGAATTTCTGTGCGGAAGCCTCGGGTACGCTGCAACTCTTGCTTGGGCGCAGATGGACTTTGTGAACTTTCTTTCTTTAGGTTACCGCAGGAACATAAGGTGAGGAGAACAGCGAGAGTAAAAACAACTTTCTTCATGGTGATAATGGATGTTTTGTAAGGACAATTTTTTTGCGAAGATACAAAAAATCCTTGAATAGCATGAGTTCATCGCGAAAATGTTGTAACTTTGCCTAACTTATCTGCATTATATAGGACTGTCTGCATTATAAATGTGGTATTTATGGATAATAGGGAGATACAAAAGATAAAATTACGGTTCGGCATCATCGGCAATTCCGAGGAGTTGAATCGTGCTATTGATATTGCCATGCAGGTGGCACCGACAGACCTGTCGGTACTCGTGACGGGCGAAAGTGGAGTAGGTAAGGAGCATTTCCCGCAGATTATTCATCAGAATAGTGCACGCAAACATAATAAGTATATTGCCGTAAACTGTGGTGCCATACCTGAGGGTACGATAGATTCAGAACTCTTCGGACACGTGAAAGGTGCATTTACAGGAGCCATCGATGAACGTAATGGATATTTCGCGGAGGTGAATAACGGTACAATCTTTTTGGATGAAATAGGCGAATTGCCCATGTCGACTCAAGCTCGCTTGTTGCGCGTTTTGGAGTCGGGCGAATTTATCAAGGTCGGTTCGTCGAAGGTGGAGAAGACAAATGTGCGTATCGTGGCTGCAACCAATGTAAATCTCTTGGAGGCCATAGCGCAGGGTAACTTCCGCGAAGATTTGTATTATCGTCTCAATACAATTCCTATTAAGGTACCACCTTTGCGTGAACGTCCCACTGACATATCCCTTCTCTTCCGTAAGTTTGCTGCGGATGTGTCTGAGCGTTATACAATACCTCCCCTGCAGCTTACTGACGGCGCCAAACGATTACTCGCGGCATATCCTTGGCCAGGCAATATACGACAACTGAAAAATGTGACCGAGCAGATATCGCTCTTGTCGAATCAGCGAGAGATTACTGAAGAGGTGTTGCGTAGCTACCTGCCGGAGGTTAAGTCCAGCCTTCCTGTGCTCTTGGGTAATAAAGGTGCACAGGGTAAAACGTTTGAAAGCGAGCGCGATATTCTGTATCAGGTACTTTTTGATATGCGACGCGATATGGCTGAGCTTCGCCAACAGGTGAATGCTCTCATGGGAGGTGAAATTCCTGTCGGTCACCATACTTCCAGTGGATATGCGCATAGTAAGGATGTGGCTTTTGTAGAGGATCATCCGATGCCGCATCCTACGACAATTTCCATCACCTCGACCAAGGAACATATGCACGATGACTACGACATTCAAGACACCGAAGAGTACGTTGAAGAGGTGCTCTCGCTGGAGAATGCTGAAAGAGAGCTGATACGCAAAGCACTGATTCGTTGTCGTGGAAAACGCAAAATGGCAGCTCAAGAACTGAAAATATCGGAACGCACACTCTATCGCAAGATAAAGGAATATAATCTTGAAAACTATTGATTCCACATGAAGCGTATAAATATAAGAAGATATAAAGGACTATCATTGATGCTGAGTCTCTTGTTGATGGGATGTACCATTTCATATAAGTTCAACGGTGCATCCATCAACTACGACATCATCAAAACCATATCTCTGGAGAGTTTCCCCAATCGTGCAGTCTACCAATGGGGACCTATGGAGAGCATGTTCAACAACGCGCTGAGCGATATCTATGCCAATCAAACAAAGTTGCAGCAGGTGACGCGTGGAGGCGACCTCTCACTGTCTGGTGAGATTACAAGCTACGATCAGGTTAACAAGTCAATATCTTCTGATGGATATTCATCAATGATGCAGCTGAAGATGACGGTGAACGTGCGTTTTGAGAATGCAAAGAATCACAGCGAAGATTTTGAGCGCCAGTTCTCGGCTAGCCGTGAATTTGATACCAGTCAGCAGCTCAATGATGTTCAGGAAGAGTTGGTGACTCAAATGATTGATGAAATAGTGGAGCAGATATTTAATGCTACCGTTGCCAATTGGTAATGAAGCTGGTCGCTAATTAGCATATACTATGGTATTAAGCACATTAATCAATCATCCCGAACGACTCAATCGCGAAACGCTCTACGAACTACGAACCCTCGTAGCTCGCTATCCCTATTTCCAGACTGCTCGCATCCTGTTGCTCAACAATTTATACCTTCTACACGAAGCTGATTTTGGAACAGAGTTGCGACGTTCGATACTCTACATTGCCGATCGTCGTGTGATGAGTCGCCTTGTTGAAGGCTACAAAGACAGGGTTGATATTGATGATGATGCGGTATCGGATAATAATATAGAGACCGACCGTACGCTTAGTCTTATCGATGCTTTCCTTGGTACCTTACCCGATGAGCCACAACCCTCTCTGCAACTTTCGTTTGAGGCATCTGCCGATTATGCTTTGCGTTACCTCTCTGAAGATGGTTCCTGCGAAAGTCCCATAGAGATTCCTTTCGGGGGGTACTCTGTAATTGATTCCTATCTGAACCTTTCCGCTTCAGAACCTATGCAACCATTGGCAACGTCGGATGTACCAGA
>CANBEE010000082.1 GCA_947367415.1 uncultured Bacteroidales bacterium | reverse complement strand
GTTACTTCTGTGGAGCGTATAAGGTATAGCTTATCTCCAGGTCGTATGCGACTGGGTACCTTGAATGAGACGTGTACTCCCTTCTTTACCGTATCTACCGGCTTGAGATTTACGCGTGCCTCATCCAATGTTAGATACATGGCACCTGTGGTATGTCCCGTAATGAGCAGCTTGTCTCCCACGTGCAACTCGGTGGCTTCGATGAGGAACTCTGCCACACTGATGTTTGTGAAGTAACGTATGCCCTTGCCTGCATATACCTTCCGCTCGGTAGCGGCAGAACCGTAATTGCGAGTCCATTCACCCAAGCGTTGTCCCAAGTAGTAACCATCCCAGAATCCTCGGTTGAAGACAGTGCGCAAGCGCTCATCCCATTCGTCCTTCTTTTCTTCGGTAAGCGTACCGTTAAGATGGCTCTCGATGGCCTCGTTGTAGCATTCAACTACGGTTTTTACATATTCGGGACCACGGGCACGTCCCTCTATCTTGAATACACGCACGCCTGCCTCCATCATCTCGTCCATGAAACGGATGGTCTTGAGGTCCTTGGGCGACATCACATACTTATTGTCAACCTCCAGTTCGATGTCTCCGTCAGTCTCGCTGAGGAGATAAGGAGCATAGCCTCTGCGGCATACCTGCATGCAAGCGCCTCGGTTAGCCGATGCGTTCAGCTCGTGCAGACTCAGGTAACACTTGCCCGACACTGCCATACAGAGCGCACCGTGGCAGAACATCTCGATGCGGATGAGCTCGCCCTTGGGGCCGCGTATTTGCTCGTTCTGGATAGTTTTATATATGGCTGCCACCTGCTTGAGGTTGAGCTCACGGGCGAGCACCACCACATCGGCAAAGCGAGCGTAGAACTTGAGTGCCTCAGCATTGCTGATATTAAGCTGAGTGCTAAGATGCACCTCCTGTCCTATGCTGTTGCAGTAACTCATCACGGCCACGTCGGCAGCAATAACGGCAGAGATGCCTGCCTCGTGGGCTGCGTCCACAATCGTGCGCATCAGTGCTATATCCTCATCGTAAATGATGGTATTGACGGTAAGATAGCTCTTGATGCCATGTTCGTCGCAGGTGGTGGCTATCTCACGCAAGTCATCGATGCTGAATGTATTTGCCGAGCGGGCACGCATGTTAAGGTTCTCGATGCCGAAGTATATACTGTCGGCACCTGCGTTGATGGCTGCCGCAAGTGATTCGCGTGAACCTACGGGAGCCATAATTTCAAAGTCTTTCCTATTCATAGGGGACAAAGATACGAATAAACGAGCGAAATAATATCAAGCTTGCTTGAATATTTCATTGCTAATGCAAGTATCTCCTCGATAAAATCGCAAGGATGCGAATAAGCTTGAACTTCTTGAGCAAAAACGTGACTCTACATCCTCAATGAAAGATTTTTTAAGAATTGTATAGAATAATTCGTGAAAACATCGTAATTTTGCACCGTCAAATGTCACTTACACCTGAATCTGTATAAGTATATATAAAGGTATTAGCATATATAGACGTTTCCCGTATGAAATTATTCGAATTCCAACCTAAGTTATTCTCTTGTTTGAAGGGGTATAACAAAACTACCTTCATGGCCGACCTCATGGCTGGTATCATTGTAGGTATTGTAGCCTTGCCATTGGCTATCGCATTTGGTATAGCCTCGGGTGTAACTCCCGAAAAAGGTATCATTACGGCTATCATCGCAGGTCTGCTCATCTCTGTTTTCGGTGGTAGCAAGGTGCAGATTGGTGGTCCCACAGGAGCCTTCATTGTTATTGTCTTCGGCATTATTGCCGATTATGGCATGAACGGACTCATTATCGCCACTTTCATGGCAGGTATCTTCCTCATTCTGATGGGTATACTGCGTGTGGGAACTATCATCAAGTACATTCCATATCCCATTATCGTAGGCTTCACGAGTGGTATCGCGCTCACCATCTTCACCACGCAGATTAAGGATCTCTTCGGCATGCAGATTGCCGATGTCCCTGCTGATTTCGTGAGTAAGTGGGTAGTGTACTTCCAGCATTTCAATACGATGAACATATGGCCCCTGCTCATAGGATTGGGAAGTATCCTGATTATTGTATATACTCCTAAGATAAGCAAGAAACTGCCCGGCTCGCTGCTTGCCATCATTCTGATGACCGTGGTAGCTTTGCTCTTGAAGAACTATGCCGGTGTGACTACCATAGAGACTATTGGTGATCGCTTCACCATCAATCCCAACATGCCGACTCCTGAAGTGCCCAAGATTACATGGGAGGTGTTCACGAAACTCATGTCGCCTGCCCTTGTGATAGCAATGTTGGGAGCCATAGAGTCATTGCTTTCGGCTGCTGTGGCCGATGGCGTAATAGGCGATAAGCATGATAGCAATCAGGAACTTGTAGGCCAAGGTATAGCCAATATGGCTTGCTCGCTCTTTGGTGGTATCCCTGCCACTGGAGCCATTGCCCGTACGATGACCAACATCAACAACGGTGGACGTACACCTATCGCCGGTATCATTCATGCGCTTGTGCTGCTGCTCATCTACTTCTTCCTGATGCCTTTGGCCAAGTATATTCCTATGTCGTGCTTGGCAGGTATTCTGGTGGTGGTGTCGTACAATATGAGTGAGTGGCGCAGCTTTAAGGCCATTCTGAAGAATCCCAAGAGCGACATCACCGTGCTGCTTGTTACCTTCTTCCTTACCGTCATCTTCGACCTCACTGTGGCTATCGAAGTGGGCATCCTCATCGCTTGCCTGCTCTTCATGCGTCGTATGTCTGAAGTGACAAAAGTATCGGTGGAAACGGAAGAAATTGATCTCAATGCCGATAGCGACCTGCCTTACAACAATGAGCATCTTACCATCCCTGACCGTGTGGAAGTATATGAAATCAACGGTCCCTACTTCTTCGGTATAGCCAACCGTTTTGAGGAGGTGATGAACGATGTGGGCAAGCATCCTGCTGTACGTATCATCCGTATGAGAAAAGTACCATTTATCGACTCCACGGGCGTGCACAACCTTACGAACCTCTGTAAGAAGTGTCTGAAGAAAGATGTGCATATTGTCCTCTCGGGTGTTAATGACAAAGTGCTTGGTGTGCTCACAAAGGCTGGGTTCGATGAACTCATAGGTAAAGAGAATATCTGCAGCCATATTACCATCGCATTAGAGCGTGCCCGTGTATTGGCCAGTGAGATTAAATAGTAGATTATTGTTGTAAAAAAAAATAGGAACGGCCGAGGCTGCAACTGCATGCCTCGGCCGTCTTCATTATCTTTCCTTATTGTTTTACTTGGAGCCTATGTCCTTCTTATATGCACGGCGACGTTTGTGGTTCTCACGCTCGAAATAATCCCACTGTGCCTGCATCTTGGTGTTGCTTTCCAACTCGGGGTTACTCTCTGACCATTTGTAGCCCAATTGATTATGTACGGGGATGATGTCGTCGAATATCAGTGCCACAGCACCCCTTCCCTGATATTCGGGTTTTACAGCCACAAGCAGCATCTCAGTGGTTCTTGTCTTGTTCCATTTGAGTGCCTTGATGAGATGCCACCAGCCAAAGGGAAACATAAAACCACGTGCCTTTTGGAATGCTTCTGCCAAGAAAGGAAGCAATACGCCAAAACCGATAAGATTGTTGTCCTTATCCACGATAATCGGCACCAAGCGAAGATCCAGCAGAGGCAAGTAGCTATTGATGTACTGCTGTATCTGCTTGGGAGAGAGGGCTGAATAGCCATATAGGTGGGCGTACGCTTCGTTGAGTAGTTCGAAGATAGCTGTTCCTCGTTCGCGGGCGAGCTTGCTGTGCGAGGTGTACTTCACTACATGAAGACCATATTTCTCCTTCACTATGCGTGTGATGCGTGCATGCTTCTCGGGCAGTTCCGTGGGGGCGGTAAGCAGGTATTCCATCCAATCCACGTCCTTTGTGTAGCCCATGCGCTCCATGTGTACGGGGTAGTATGGGTAGTTGTAGATGGTGGCCATGGTGCCTATGCGGTCGAATCCCTCAACGAGCATGCCTTCGGGATCAAAGTCGGTAAAGCCCAACGGACCATGCACTTCTGTCATCCCGCGCTCACGTCCCCACTCTTCAACAGTAGCGAACAGCGCATCGGCTACTTCTGCATTATCGATGAAGTCGACCCATCCGAAGCGCACAGCTTTTTTGTTCCAAGCCGAGTTGGCCTTATGGTTGATGATAGCTACGATACGCCCTACCACCTTGTCATCGCGCAGCGCGATGAATGGCTGCGCCTCACAAAACTCGAAGGCTGCGTTCTTATCCGGGTCAAGGGTGTCTCGCACATCGCTGTATAGTTCTGGAACTGCGTAGGGTGAGCCTTTATATAGTTCGTAGTTGAAGCAGATGAATTGCTTCATCTCTTTTTTTGTAGTGACTGGTCTGATTGTAATGGACATATAGTAAGTATAAATTGTGTTATCGGGGTATATGAAAATGTTCGCTCCCTTATAATCAGCGAGCGGGTAAAGTTAACACATTTTTACGATTAAATGCGCAGAATAGGAATAAAATGTGCGAAAAACGCCTATTAAGGGGTGAATTTCACCTTCTCACCATGGATAATTACTTTTTTCTCATCGTCCAGTGTCGTGGCAAAGAGGTAGGCATCGCCTCCGTCGGCCATTTTCAAGCGTTTGCGTAGTGCTTCGGGTCGCTCGGGGAAATTGCGTACGGCAATATTGGCTTTCCTGAGTTCGGAAGAGAGGCGTTTAAGCTCATTTTTGCCGAATCCATCGATGTTTTTCACTTCGAACACACGCCCGGGGAAGTTGGGAACAAGGGTGTCGGAGGTGTAGAGATGGGTGTTGCGATGTAGCTTCTTGAGTCCATAGCGTGTGGCAGGTAGGCGGAAGCATCCCGCTTTCATCATTGAGCTGTTGGGCTCGTATAGGAAGCGCCCTATGGTGGAGGTGTAGGAACAATGGGCATCCTGTTCCTCTTCGAATGTGTAGTCAAATGTCTGTGTACTCTCACCATGGAAGTTTACAGTGCGGATGTTTATGCTACGACTCATTTTGTTGCCCATGATAAAGAGCAGCTCTTTACATTCATTATTAACTGATACTACATGTACTTCGTTCACCGAAGTCAGTTGGCTGATAGCTTGTGAGATGTCGAGCATAGGTGAGCACTTGACCATCACTTTTGTCGCTTTTTGTAGGAGTGCTGTCTCCAACTGGCATACGTCAGGCTCGCAGTCACTCAGTGCCACTACTTTATTGCCTGCTCCGTCTCTTCGGGCAGGGTCTAGGAATATCCAGTCCTGCTGTGGCAGTGAGTGCAGCATCTCTGTGCTGTTGGCATTGACGACCTTGATTGGTAGTCCCAATAGTGCGAAGTTGTGTCGGGCTATCTGGCACAGTTCCTCGTTCCGTTCTATATAGGTGACCTCTTCAAAGTGCTCTGACATATAGCTGCAGTCGATGCCAAAGCCGCCCGTGAGATCTGCTAGTCGATGCCCCTGCATGAGCGAAGTCTTGTATCGGGCAGTCGTTTCTGATGAGCACTGCTCCATCGACAAGCGCACGGGATATACCACACCATCGGTAGCTGCCCAGGTAGGCAATTTTGTGGATGCCAGTCTACGGCCTTCAATCTGTGTGGCAACCATTCGCATGTCTACCTGCGGATAGCGTGATGCCTGCAAAGCCAAATGACGTACGTCGTCACCAGCATGTTCGCGGATAAAGGCCAGAGTCTGTTCGTCAATCATTGCGTATGGTATTCTTTTTGCAACAGCGAAGATACATCAACAACGGGAAACGGCAAAATTTAGCACTCTATTTTTGTAGATATTGCAAACATCGTGTACCTTTGTCTTTGAATCTATCATATGACTGCTATGAACAACACTGCCCAGCTCCATCTCTATCCGACACCCAATGGCAAGGTCACGGCATTCAGTACCACTCGCCATGGCGGATGTGGAAGCGATACATATGCATCTTTCAACTGTACCCCCTATGTTGGTGATGAGCCAGCCTTTGTTCGTGCCAATCATGAGCAGCTATGCAAGCTGCTGGGAATTTCTTTAGAGAAGCTTATCATCCCTTATCAGAACCACAGCTGCAATATCCTGACCATTGATGAGAGCTTTATGCACTTGTCGTCCGATGCGCGTCATGCCATTTTGCAGGAGAAGGATGCCGTGATGACCAGTATCCCTGGATTGTGCTTGTGCGTATCGACAGCTGACTGCATACCCATTCTGCTTTACGATGCAACCCATCGGGCCGTAGCGGCTGTTCATGCCGGCTGGAGGGGGACGGTATCACGTATCGTGACTCAAACATTGCAAGCTATGCAAGAGACTTATGGTACGATGGGCACCGATATTCATGCTATAGTGGGGCCGGGTATCTCGCTTGATGCTTTCGAAGTGGGCATTGAGGTTTACGATGCTTTCAAGGAGGCTTCATTTGATATGGAGAGGATAGCTCGCTGGTACCCAGAGAAAGGCAAATATCACATTGATCTTCCTGTAGCGAATCGTCTGCAGCTACTTGCTGCCGGTGTGCCTCTTGGGCAGATTCACGACAGCGGCATCTGCACATATTCACGTTGTCGCGACTTCTTCTCAGCTCGTAGGTTAGGGGTAAAGTCGGGCAGAATACTCAATGGAATCATGCTAAGCACAACCCCCAACTCATAAACTCACAACTCATAACTCACCCCCCCCATGTATACTATTACCGTATCCGAAGAGATAAAGGAGAAGTGGCCGAGATACCGCGGAGCTGCCGTGTATGCCACCGTTACGAATACCTCCTACGATGAGGCCTTATGGGAAGAAATCGCCCATTTCACCGAACATTTGCGTGCTACTGAGACCACAGACAGCATTAAGCAGCAGTCCGTCATTACAGCCACTCGCGATGCTTACCGTGCATGTGGCAAGGATCCCAGCCGGTATCGCCCTTCGGCCGAGGCTTTGCGTCGTCGCCTGCTCCGCGGGATCGAGCTATATCAGATCGATACGCTGGTAGACCTCATCAATCTGGTGTCATTGCGAACGGGATACAGCATTGGCGGCTTTGATGCAGATAAGATTGTAGGTACTGCCCTCTGCCTTGGCATTGGCAGGCACGATGAGCCTTTCGAGGGCATTGGTCGTGGTCCGCTAAACATCGAGTTTATGCCCGTCATCCGCGATTCCATAGGAGGTATTGGTACTCCAACCAGCGACCATGAGCGTACGAAGATGGGCATCGATACCCACCATATACTTGCCATTATCAACGGATATAGTGGCAGCGAGGGGTTACAGGAAGCTGCAGAGATGACAATCGAACTCCTGCGCCGATATGCTTCTGCTACAGACTGTAGAGTCTGGATGTTTGGTGAATAGTGGTTTTTGTAGATTTTGTTTCATTTGTTCGCATTATCTCGCGAAAAAGTGCTAACTTTACCCGATAAATTCAGTTTTTGAGTTTCTGGCCAGATGGCGATTACAACTCAAAGACTCAAAACTCAAATCAACATGAGCGATGAACTAAATATGCCCATTGAGGAACAGGTAGCGTATACCGACGACAACATACGCCACCTGAGTGACATGGAGCACGTGCGCCTGCGTCCCGGTATGTATATCGGTAAGCTGGGCGACGGCTCGCAGAATGACGACGGTATCTACGTGCTGCTCAAGGAGGTCATCGACAACTCCATCGACGAGTTCAAGATGCATGCCGGCAAGCGTATCGAGATCGACATCACCGACCACAAGCGCGTCAGCGTGCGCGACTATGGCCGCGGCATCCCTCAGGGCAAGCTGATGGAGGCGGTGAGCGTGCTCAACACCGGCGGCAAGTATGACAGCAAGGCCTTCAAGAAGAGCGTGGGTCTGAACGGTGTGGGTGTGAAGGCAGTGAACGCCCTGAGTGCCCACTTCGAGGCCAGCTCATACCGCGACGGCAAGGTGCGCACGGTAGTGTTCGAGAAGGGCAACATGGTGAGCGACACCACTGAGAATGCAGGTCCCGAGGAGACGGGCACACGCATCGTCTTCGAGCCCGACAACACGTTGTTTGTAGGCTACTCGTTCCGCTCGGCCTACATCGAGACCATGTTGCGCAACTACACCTACCTCAACACGGGTCTCACCATCATGTACAACGGCAAGCGCATCCTCTCGCGCAATGGTTTGGTGGACCTGCTCACCGACAACATGACGGCTACATCGCTCTATCCCATCATACACCTCAAGACCGAGGACATAGAGATTGCCTTCACCCATACCGACCAGTACGGCGAGGAGTACTACTCCTTCGTCAATGGCCAACATACCACACAGGGCGGTACTCACCAGAGCGCCTTCAAGGAGCATATTGCCCGCACCATCAAGGAGTTTTACAACAAAAACCACGAATTCACCGATATCCGCAACGGCATCGTGGGCGCTATTGCCATCAATGTGGAGGAGCCAGTGTTTGAGAGCCAGACCAAGGTGAAGCTGGGCTCTACCGCCATGGAACCCGGTGGACGCAGCCTCAACAAGTTTGTTGGCGACTTCATCAAGACTGAAGTAGACAACTACCTGCACCGTAATACCGAGGTGGCCGATACCATGCTGCAGAAGATTCAGGAGAGCGAGAAGGAGCGCAAGGCCATTGCCGGTGTCACCAAGATAGCCCGTGAGCGTGCCAAGAAGGTCAATATGCACAACCGCAAGCTGCGCGACTGCCGCATCCACTTCAACGACGCCAAGGGCGACCGCACCGACGAGTCGTGCATCTTCATCACCGAGGGCGACTCAGCGAGCGGTTCCATCACCAAGAGCCGCGATGTGAACACACAGGCCGTATTCAGTCTGCGCGGTAAGCCGCTCAACTCGTTCGGCCTCACCAAGAAGGTGGTCTACGAGAACGAGGAGTTCAACCTCCTGCAGGCCGCGCTCAACATCGAGGATGGCCTCGAGGGACTCCGCTACAACAAGGTTATCGTGGCCACCGATGCCGATGTCGACGGCATGCACATCCGCCTGCTGATGATTACCTTCTTCCTGCAGTTCTTCCCCGACCTCATCAAGAAGGGGCACGTATACATCTTGCAGACGCCGCTTTTCCGTGTGCGCAACAGGAAACGCCTCATCAAGGGCTACAAGAAGGAGAACGACACCGACCGCAAGAGCGACTTCATCACCCGCTACTGCTACTCCGACGAGGAGCGCCTGAAGGCCATCGCCGACCTCGGCCCCAATCCCGAGATCACCCGATTCAAGGGTCTCGGTGAGATTTCGCCCGACGAGTTCAAGCACTTCATCGGCAAGGACATCCGCCTGGAGCGTGTCAGCCTCCACAAGAACGATGCCGTGATGGACCTCCTCGAGTTCTACATGGGAAAGAACACCATGGAACGCCAGAACTTTATCATTGACAACCTTGTGGTGGAGGAGGATAAACCGGATGAGGAATAACCAGTTGAAAGTGGAAAGATGAAAGATGAAAGTATGTTCACAACTCGTACCGCTCTTTTTCCCGGAACCTTCGATCCCTTTACGATAGGTCATGCGGCCTTGGTGCGCCGTGCGCTTGGCATCGTAGATGAGCTGTACATCGCCATCGGCATCAATATTGGCAAGCACACCATGCTTACCCTCGACGAGCGCGTACAGCGCATCGCTGCGCTGTACAAGGACGAATCCCGAATTCATGTAGTCAGCTATGAGGGTCTCACCACCGACTTTGCCCAATCCATCGGTGCACAGTTCATCATCCGGGGCGTGCGCAGCAGTATCGACTTCGAGTATGAGCGCAGCATTGCCGATGTCAACCGTATGCTCACCGGCATCGACACCCTGCTGCTCATCAGCGAGCCCCAGTATGCCGCCATCAGCAGCAGCATGGTGCGCGAGCTCGCCCGCTTCGGCAAGGACATCGCTCCGTATCTCCCGTAGGGAGAAGAGGCTGCAGAGCTTCTGCATATCTCGATATCAGCAGTGTATGCTTTGGAATGTTTAAGAAAGTTTAACTTTCCGTAAACCGCACAGAGATAGCGCATTGCATGTGCTATGCTGTACGTTTTGTAGCCATATATAGGGTCACAAGCGAGCAATTTTTTGCTTATTTTTGCTATGGAAAAATGTAAACTTTACTATTTATGTCAAAAGGAGCACAAACTATGATGGTCAAGGCCGAGAGCCTAGCCGAGGGTATGCTGAGAAACCTCAGCAAGGTACAATCTTTAGGATTCGGCAATGCCGACATCGAGCGCTTGAGAGAGGGTGTGAAGACCCTCGCCGCCACCGACAGCGCTGTGGAGGAGGCTGCAGCTGCGCTCTCGGAGCTGCGCCGCACAAACAATGACACGATGAGCCGCCTCAACGACGATGTGGTGAACATCAAGAAGGCTATCAAGAGCCATTACGACAAGATGGAGTGGCCCGACTTCGGCATTGCCGACAAGCAGTAATG
>CANBEE010000081.1 GCA_947367415.1 uncultured Bacteroidales bacterium | reverse complement strand
GTTGATGTATAGTTTGTAAGCCCCTCCTTGGGAGGGGTTGGGGAGGCCTTAAAATTGAATCCCATAGCTAAACGAAGGTATGATGGGGAATATCGTTACTTTGCGCAGGGTCTTGTAATATCGGTCGGTCTCCCAGTCGTAGCCATCGTAGAGGTATACCATGAAGGGGTTCATGCTGTTGTAGGCATTGTAGACGCTGAGGTTGATGGTGCGCTTGATGTTCGGGTGGCGGCGGAACCGCTTGTGGAAGTTCATCGAGAGGTCCAGACGGTGGTAGGGCTCCAAGCGGTAGTTGTTACGGTCGGCAAAGTAGCCGAGCTTTCCGGCATAGTCGTCCGTCTCGTGGGGTTGCCCCTCGTAGTAGTGGGTATAGAGGGTGCCGCAGTTGCCCGTGGCGTATACCCAAGTGGCCGAGAGGTCGAAGCGCTCGCTGAACTTATAGTTGGCCGTGACGTTGATGTCGTGGCGGCGGTCATACTTGGCATGGAAGGGGCGCCCGCCATTGATGATGTGTCCCTCGCGGTCGAACTGGCGCATCGCCTTGGCCCATGTGTAGGCTACCCAACCGGTGAAGTTGCCGATAGAGCGCTGTGCCATCAGCTCCAGTCCGTAGGCCCATCCGCGGCCCATAGCCACCTTGTCTTCCCACTCGGCCGTACCCGCCATAAAGGAGCTTCCCTCGCGGTACTCGAGCAGGTTACTCATGTGTTTGTAGTACCCCTCCACGGAGAGGTCACACAGTCCCTCCAGTTCATAGTAGGCACCGGCAGCCACCTGGTGGGCATGCTCGGGCACGATGCGCTCGGTCGAGGGCACCCATAGGTCGGTGGGCAGACTGATGCTGCTGTTCGACAGCATGTGCACATACTGCGTCATATAGGCATAGCCCGCCTTGAGCGACAGGTGGTCCGTGAGGAGCAGACGGCTGCTGAGGCGCGGCTCCAGCGAGTGGTAAAACTTGCCGCCTACGGTGTAGGTCGAGTAGTTGAGGCCTGCATTGAGCTTCACGGCATCGGCCAGCGTCATGTTGTCCTCTGCGTAGAGCTGTGTCTCGTGGGCAAGCACGTCGGGCTGTCCCAGCTGCTGGCGGTTGGTGTCGTGCCCCGTCTTCTCGCTCATGCTCACCACTTCGGGGCGGAAGGTATGGTACGTGTAGGCCATGCCCATGCGCATGTCGTGCTGTGGGGTGGGGCTATAGTGCAGCTCGGCCTTTCCCGTGAGGTCAAAGATGCCCGACTTCATGTCCAGCTGTGCCTTGTAGGGCTTACCCTGAATCTTGTCCAGCTCGTCAAATCCCATGCCTATCTTGTGGCGGTACTGGGTGTAGTTGACCGATGCGTCGAGAAACATCTTGGGTGTGATGACGTGGTTCCACCGTGCTGCCGTGACGATGTTGCCCCACTTCCATCCCAGCTTGCTGTCGCGGCTGTAGTCCTTGTTGTCGGCCTCGTTGATGGAGAAGTATATCTCGTCGTCGCCCGAGTAGTAGCTCAGGTACAGGCGGTCGCGGTCGCTGAACTTATGGTTCACCTTCACGTTCAGGTCGTAGAAGTAGTAGCCCGCCCCATAGTTCGTGTCGTCCCCCTCGATATGGGTCATATACCAGATGGCTGCATTGGTGACGAGGTCCGAGTAGGTGCGTCGTGCCGAGATGTTGAACGATGTCTTGCCCTTCCATAGCGGCCCTTCGAGGCTCAGCTTCGACGATACGGCACCCACGTGCAGATTGCCGTGGTAGTTATACATGTCGCCCTCCTTCATGCGCACGTCCACCACCGAGGAGAGTCGGCCGGCATAGTGGGCAGGGAAGCTACCTTTATACAGGGTCACGTTCTTGATGGCATCGGCGTTGAAGGCCGAGAAGAAGCCAAACATGTGGTTCACATTATATACGGGCACGCCGTCGAGCAGCATCAGGTTCTCGTCGGGACTGCCGCCACGCACGTAGAGTCCTGCCGTGCCCTCCGTGCCACTCTGCACACCGGGGAGCAGCTGCAGCACCTTCAGCACATCGGTCTCGCCAAACATCGCCGGCACCGCCTTGATCTGTGCCACGGGGATGTCCACGGCACTCATCTGCGAGCCGCGCACGCCCAGGTCCAGGCGATTGCCCACGATGGTCACCTCCTCCAGCTCGGAGTGTGCCTGCATGGCGATATTCACCACCGTGTCGGCAATGAGCTGCATTGTGAGTGTCTGTGGCGCATAGCCCACATACGAAGCTGTCAGCTCCACCTTACCCTCGGGCAGTGTGAGCGAGTAGAACCCGTAGGCATTGGTCACCGTACCGTTCCCACTCACGTGGTCATACACCGTAGCCCCTATCATTGTCTCCTCCGCCGCGGCATCCCTCACATAGCCGCTGATGGTATAGCGCTGCGCCGACAATGGCAGTGCTAATCCTGCCATCAAACATACAAGGCAGAAAACTTTAATCCTTATCATTCTTTATTTCATTGTCAACGGTCAACGGTCAACAGTCAACAGCCCCTCCATATGGTAGTTATCGTTATCGTTTTCGTACAACCTTCGGTTGTCCGCAGCTTCGCTGCTAATTGTCCATTGTCAATTGCTCATTGTCAATTGTGAATTGAAACGCCTCTGCTACTGGGATGTTGGCTGTTGCGGGGTGCTTGCCGTTGACAATCCAGTACTGTGAGCCTCCGTTGCCGGCGTTGCGGATGGCATACTTGCCGTTCTGCTCGGTCAGCACGTAGGTGTTCCAGAGCGGATTGTAGGGGTTGGTGCCGAAGTTGCAGACCTCGTTCACGTATCGGCCGTCGGCAGCACTGATGAGGTTGAAGCGTCCTGTCTCCTCCACGAGGTTGAGGTGCCACAGCTGGCTACTGTCCTCCCTTCGCTCCATAAACTCGGGTGTGCCACCCACACCGTTCACTGAGGTATTGGTGAGGTAGCGTCCCTCGCCATCGGCGATGCGCACGGCTGCACCGGGCTCGAAGGTGGGGCACTCTGTGGCTTCACTGCCCACGGGGATGAACTCGAAGATGAAGTGTTCGTAGCGGATGTTCTTCTCTGCCGTGGGCTTGATGCGCTCCTCATCGGCACTCCACATGAGGCCACCGGCATTGCCTGCCCTCTGGATGGCATACTTGCCATTCAAGCGGTAGATATTGAATGAGTGCCATGCGGGATCGTAGGGGTTGAGGCTCTTGTCGCTCCAGAAGTTGCCCATCTCGTTGATGTAGCGGCCGTCCTGTGCATTGGTGATTTTGTAGCGCTCGGTGGTGGGGTCGATGGCGATGTTCCACTCCTGACGCTGCGGGTTGATGACATCCTCCTCGGCCTGGAATACGGGGTGGTCGCCTGTGCGGTCGGGGTTGGCATTCACGTCGGTGAGCCAGCGTCCGTTCACCTTTATATAATAGCGTCCCTCCTCGATGAGGTCGGCAGGGAATATCTCCTTGCGGTAGGTGTGCTTGCTCTTGTATTCGCGGATGAGGCTCTTGGTATTGGCCTTGATGAAGGGGGCTACCACCTCATTGGCTACGGTGGGGTTGGGCTTCTTGATGGAGCCTTCGAAGTTGCGCGAGAGGATGGCCTTCTGTGCCTGCTCCAGCTGCAGCATCTTTTCGTAGGTGGCGATGAAGCTCTTTTCATTTCCGTTATCAAGCAGTGTATGGAGCAGCATGGTCAGCTGGCCGCGTTGGCCGATGAGCTTCATCACCTCTAACCAAGGCTTTATCTCGGCTATCATCTCGGGCTCTTCGGTTGAGGTCAGCAGTTCGTCGGCGGCAGTCACCATGGCGGTGAACTCCTGTGTCATGGCCTCTACGGCTGCTGCATCGTAGCCATCGGACATGGTGGCGTTGAATGCCTCTACGGCCTGCTTGAAGGCTTTCGACTCATCCTTGCGGCGTAGGCCGTGGCCTGTGGGGCCAAGGTCGATGTTGTGCTGGCAGAACAGGCGGAAGGCATCCACATGCGCGGGCATCAGCTCCGTCAGTGCACGTTCCCAAGAGGCTACCGAGGAGTAGGCGTCCATGTTCCAAGTGTAGTCGGCAATGCTGTAGAGCGATACTTTTGATGCCTCGGCATACTCCATGGGGTTTGACACGAAGCCGCTCAGCTGTGGCGCTATGTCGAGGTCGTTGCCGTAGGTGGGACCCATCAGCATGTGGTCGATGCAGAAGTCGTTCACAGGATAGTTGAGCCAGATGTAGGCGTTGCGCCGTATCTGTGCGTTGATCCAGTCCATGTCGGTCTTGTTGATCATGTCCACCACGGTGGCGCCTGTCCACATGATGCGGATGTCCTTGTCCATCGTGGTGCCCAGGTCGGAGAGGTATGAACCGCCCGACCAGCTCTTGTTGTACTGTGTGGGGCATAGGATGAGGGGAGCCACGTCGGGGTGCTTCTGCACGAACTCGCGGTTCAGCGCGTTCATGTACTCGGCCTGCTTGGTGCCCTTCGACTGCTCGGCACCGAAGATGTCGTCGAAGAAGATGGCAAAGGCGCGTACGCCGAGGGCATACATCCACTCCAGCTTCTGGATTGAGCTCTTGAGGTCGGCCTCGTTCCACTGGATGTCACCACCGGGGTGCATGGCCCATACGAAGTCTACCTTGTTCTGTGCCGCCGCCTTGGCCAGTTCGCTGATGCGCTGTGCCTCGTCGGCAGGGTAGGCCTCGCGCCATTGGTTGCGGTGGTAGGGGTCGTCCTTCGGACCATAGATATATACGTTCATCTTGTTGCGTCCGTAGAAGTCGAACTGGCGCAGACGGTCCGTGTGGCTCCAGGGGTTTCCGTAGAAGCCCTCCACCACGCCGCGCTCCAGCACGTCGGGCCAGTCCTTCACTTCGGCAGTCATCACCTCGGGCTGCGAAACCATCTGCAGGAAGGTCTGCACGCCGTAGTAGGTGCCTGCCTCGTCGTTGCCGGCAATCACCACCTGTTTCTTACCTATATTAATATAGTAGCCCTCCACCTTGCGGGGAATCTGCTTGTCGTATGCCTTCACGGCCTTGTCGCCGCGCTCGCCGATAATCACCTTGACACCCTTGCTCTCCTCGGCAAAGTGGTTGCGCAGCAGGGCTACGGCATCGGCGTCGGCCTCGTCGGCTCCTTTGATGACAATGCTCTTGGGTTGGTCAAATGCCTTTTCGCCCCACACGAGACGTTGGGGGAGGGGCGATACGTTTACTGTTTGTGCTGTCACTGATGCTGTCAGGCACAGTGTCATGGCCATAGATAAAAAGCTCTTCTTTTTCATATATAAATAGATTCTTGTTGTTTCACGCTATAAAGGTAGTAAAAAATCGTAGATGGAGGCTTATTTTTGATTCTTTATTTTTTTTATCCCAAGAATTTACGTAATTTTACCTCCGAATAACTATTATAACCATTATCATGAAAAAACTATTTACTTTCTTAGCACTCTCGGTGCTGATGGTCGTGGGAGCGTATGCCCAGTGGACCAAGCCTGCAGCTCCAGCCTCTGTGCCGCTGCAAACAGGTGAAACTCTTTATCTTTATAACCCCGATGCCGATGGCTTCTTCCTCGGTGCCAATGACTGGAACACCCGTGCCAGTGTGAGCGGTACCAAGGGTTACAAGGTGTGGATTGAGAAGTATGAGCTCGACGACATCTCCTACTACCTTGCCGACTCTGTAGAGACCAAGGGGCAGGTGATGTACACCTTCATTGACGGCGTGGAGAGCATCTGGGTAGACCGTAACAAGGCCGACGATGTGCAGAAGCTCTTTACTTTCGAACCTCAGGAGGGTGGTACCTATCGCATTGGTCTCTCTCCCGAGAACAAATCGTTCAATCCCGAGGCTTATCCCGGTGCATACTTGGGTGTGATTCCCGAGAAGAACGACAATCGCATCTATCTGTGCGACACCTCTACCTATTATCTTCCTTACTACGACCCTGAGCTTTGGCAGAATGAGTGGTACTTCGTTGCTCCTGCCGAGTATCAGAGCTATGTAGACAAGAAGGTGGTATATGAAGCCGCTGTTGCCCTCAAGGCCGCTATCGACAAGGCTCTGGCCGAGAATGCCGGTATTGACATCGCTGCCGTGCAGGCTGTCTATGACAATACGGCCAGTACGGCCGAGCAGCTCAACAAGGCTGCTGAGGATCTGGTATGGCTCGTTGTTGAGTTCCAGACAGCCAAGGCTTCGCCCGAGACTCCAGCCAACTACACTGCCTATATCACCAATCCTTCGTATAACGCGAACAATAATGAAGGATGGAAGGGTACAGCTCCTGGATTCCAGCAGTTTGGCAATGCGGAGTTCTACAACAAGACCTACGATTATCACCAGGCCCTCGCCGAGCTGCCTGCAGGTATCTACCGTGTGAGTGTTGATGGTTACTACCGTGCCGGAAATGCTCCCGACGATGAGAAGGCTTATGCAGCTTTGCAGGAGGGTGACGACTCTCTCTGCTTTGCCCGCCTCTATGCCACCTCTACGGCAATGGCTACCATTGAACAGCCCTTGATGCTTGCCAGCTCGCAGGCTACAGCTGAAGCAATCGGTTCTAACACTTCGACCAACAGCTATGGCTTCATCCCCAACGATATGGCTACTGCTGCAGCCTATATGCAAGCAGGAAAGTACTTGGGCAACACCTTGCTCTGCTACGTAAGTGACGGCAAGCTCACCATCGGTCTCAAGAAAGAGGGACAGATTGGTGGCGACTGGACACTCTTCGACAACTGGCAGCTCCACTACATGGGCAATAGCGACAATGCTTTCGCTTACTTCGCTTCGGATTACATGGGCAAGTCGGTTGACTATGAAACCTTCTTCGACGAAAATGAAGTGTACCATCACAAAGCAGCCTTCGAGGCCTATATCGCAGCCCGCAATACTTTGGCAGCTGCTACTGATGCAGCGTCGATAGGTGCTGCCATCGCGGCTTTCGACGAGGCTATCAATGCGCTTGAAGCCAGCATCGAGGCTTATGCCATCTTCTATGCCAAGTATCAGGAGGCATGTGCCTATATGGAGACTATCAACCCCGATATCGAGTATGAGGATGCTATGTATAACCTCTCCGATTATCTCTTCCTCTCTGAGGAGGTCACCGAGCTCTATCCGAATGGTACAGGTCTCTACATCCTGGAGAACGGTCATCTGAGTGCCGAGCTGGTTGTGGCTGAGATTGCCCACCTCGACAAACTGCTTGCCGATGCCATTGCCAATGCACTTGTTGACGGCACCAACTGCTCTAACCTGTTGAAGAATGCTTCGTTTGCCGAGGAAGGTGGTTGGACCTCACAGCCCGGCGTTACTTTCCCCACTGGCGACAATCCCGTAGGTGAAGGCCCCAATATGGTGTTCGACGTTCATCAGAACCTCACCAACCTTCCCAACGGACTCTATGAGTTCACCGTAAATGCTTGCTACCTTGCAGCCGACTATACCGCACTGACAGGTACTGAGCAGTACAAGGCATATACCTATATTAATAGCTACGATAAGCTGATGAACTCAGTGCTCGACTGCCCCAGCGACACATCAGCTCATGCCGAGGATTATAAGTATCCTGAGAAGGGCTATGTTCCCAACAGTGCAGCCAGTGCCTATAAGGCATTTACCGATGGACGCTATGTGCAGACAGTCTATGGCCTCGTAACCGATGGTACTCTGCGCGTTGGTATCCGCAACGACCTCCGTTATGCCGACGGTAGCCGTGCATGGTGGACCAATGCCAACCTTATCTATCGCGCCAAGAATGTTGAAATTCTGGGCGAGGTAATTGCTGCTACTGTTCCTGAAGCTCAGGCGCTCCTTGCAAACAAGGCCGGCAAGCCTGAATTGGATGCACTGCAGGCTGCTATTTCTGCTGCCGAGGCTGCAGCCGATGAGAGTCGCTACGATGCCCTCATTGTGCTCAAGCAAGCAATGGAGGCTGTCGCTGCAGGTACTGATACCTATATGAAGCTCAATACCGCAATCGCTAACCTGGCTGCAGCTATCGACGAGTATGCTGCAACCGCATCGGCCGATGCTGTGAAGGCTGCCAAGACACTCTATGCCGAGGTTGCTGCAGCTTATGAGGCTGGCTCATACGACAATACCCAGGCTACAGCCAAGGTTGAGGAGTGTAACCTCGCTGTCGTAGAACTCAAGATTCCCGATATGAGTGGTGGTGGCGATGAACCTGTTGATGTAACTTCACTTATCATCAACAATAACTTCGACCCCGCAAAGGGCGACAAGGGAACAGGCGTTATCGAAGGCTGGACCACCAGCGCCATGAATGGCTACAAGCAGAATACCGTAAGCTACAACCGTGCAGAGATTACCCTTTATCAGGACCTCGTGGGCCTCACACCGGGTAAGTATAAGGTTACCGTACAGACCTATTACCGTGCAGGCTACTATGACGAAGAGTGGAACCGTAAGGAAAGTGGCGAAGAGACACATCTGACCACACTCTATGCCGCTACAGCTGACGAGAAGTTCGAGGTGAAGGTCAAGAACCTCTATGAAGATGCAGCCACCACCGACTACGGCGTTAAGTGCTACACCCTTGCCAATGGAATGTTTGCACCTGACGGAACCTCATCAACCGTAGAGTTCTTCAACCAGGGCCACTACCTCAACGAACTGGAGTTTGTGGTTGGTGAGGACGGTAAGGCTCGTATCGGACTCGAGAAGACCGAGATTCTTGCAAACGACTACGAGGTGGTAGGTCCTTGGAAGCTCTATTACCTCGGTGAGGTTGAACCCACCGATCCCGAGCCTGTTGATATGACCTCGCTCATCATCAATCCCGACTTTGACCCCGCCAAGGGTGACAAGACTACTGGCGTTATCGAAGGTTGGACAACCAGCCCGATGAATGGATACAAGCAGAACACCGTAAGCTACAACCGTGCAGCTATCGACCTTTACCAAGACCTCGTTGGTCTTCCCGAAGGTAAGTATGAAGTGACCGTCCACACCTACTACCGTGCAGGCTATTATGACGAAGAGTGGAACCGTAAGGAGAGCGGTGAAGAGACTCATCTCACCACCCTATACGCTACCACATCTGATAATAAGTACGAGACCAAGGTGATGAACCTCTATGAGGATGCTTCAACAACTGATTATGGCGTGAAGTGCTACACTCTCCCCAACGGCATGTTTGCTCCTGATGGAACTACACCTACCGTTGAGTTCTTCAACCAGGGCCACTACCTCAACAAGCTTCAGTTCGAAGTAGGTGCCGATGGTAAGGCACGCATCGGACTCTCCAAGACTGAGATCCTGGGCAATGACTACGAGGTTGTGGGTGCATGGCATCTCTACTACCTTGGTAAGTCCGAAGGCGAAGGTGAGGGTATCCAAGATATGGAGTCAGTAGCTCCCGTACTTGCTACCGAGATTTATACGCTCGATGGTGTACGCATTGCTACTCCTCAGTCTGGCATCAATATCTTCCGCATCTTCCGCACCGACGGAACAGTCGAAGTACAGAAAGTTCTGGTAAAGTAACGATTGTTATCTGAATATACAAGTCAGGGGCGAGCCACACGGCTCGCCCCTGATTCTTTTGCATACTCCTATGTATCCAAATACATTCTAATTTTGCCGAAAAAAACATGACGGTAATTCAGGTAAATTTTAGAGGTGTACTCTGTAAGGAGAAGTGCCGCCCCTATCGGGAAACACTGTTTGGTTTCATGCATAAGTTGATAGATCAGCTACGCTATTGTGGACGTGAACGTACAGCCGAGACCTACACGGCTGCGTTGAACAGTATTGCGCGTTTCAATGAAGGGCGCGACATCTATCTTGACGAGATTGACGAGACGTTAGTCCTGCATTATGAGGTCTATCTGCGTCTGAGGGGTATCGCGATGAACACCTCCTCCTTTTATATGCGTATCTTGCGTGCAGCCTATAATAAGGCTGTGGAAATGGGTCTCGTTGAGCAGCGCCATCCCTTCAGGCAGGTTTATACGGGTGTTGATAAGACCGCCAAGCGAGCCATCACACTCCGCCAGGTCCGTATGGTCAAGAATCTGGACCTTTCCGACAACCGTGACTTGGCTTTTGCCCGTGACATGTTCCTGTTCAGTTTCTATACTCGTGGCATGTCGTTGATTGATATGGCCTTCCTCACTGCAGATAACCTTTGCAACGGTCGCTTGACATATACCCGCCGCAAGACAGGGCAGCTCCTCTCCATCCGTTGGGAGCGTTGCATGCAGGAGATTGTAGACCGCTATCATGTGAGGGGAGCTCGTTATCTGTTGCCACTTATCGAGAACGAGGGTGTGGACGAACGTCAGCAGTACAAGACGCGTTCGGTGTGGTTGTGCAATAAACTCAAGCGCATCGGGCAGATTATAAAGTTCGATGCACCACTCACCATGTATGTGGCGCGTCATTCATGGGCCAGTATCGCCCGTGCATCGCATATTCCCCTCTCTGTTATTAGTGAGGGTATGGGACACGATTCTGAGTTGACAACGCAAATTTATCTCTCATCTTTCAATTATCTGGAGATAGATAA
>CANBEE010000080.1 GCA_947367415.1 uncultured Bacteroidales bacterium | reverse complement strand
GCCCTATACTATATATAATAAGTAGAAAGATGCTATTGAGACATAAAAAATATGTATTTCTCAGCCTTGCCCTATGCTTGTGCATGGGTATGAACGGTCAGAGTCAAAGCGATGCAAAAAAATGGTTTGCTGCCGGTGAATATGAGAAGGCTAAACCCGTATTTGCTAAGCTGATTAAAGGAAATCCACGTAGCGGAAGCCTAAATTACTGGTATGGCGTGTGCCTGAACGAGACGGGCGAGCACAAGAAGGCATTGCCCTATTTGGAAAAGGCCGTGGAGCGCGATGTGGAGAATGCTTACCGATATATCGGCGACTACTATCTCGAAGATGGAGATTATGAGCAGGCTATCGAGAACTATGAGATCTATCTGGACAAAGTAGACCCTACGGACAGTCGTTTTGAGGAGTATACCAAACGTATGGAACAGGCCAATCGTGAGCTCAAGTATGTGCGTAAAGTACAAAAAGTGGTGATTGTCGACAGCGTCATTCTGCCTAAGAAACACTTCCTGAGTGCATACCTTCTCAGTAAGGAGAATGGTAGCTTGAGCACTACGCCGCAGATGATTAAGGAGAGCAAAACGGTGGAAGGCACGGCCTACCGCACAGAGATAGGCGACAAGATATACTATAGCGACGTTGATGATTCGGGACGACTGCAATTGTACATGCGTTACAAGATGCTGGATGGCTGGAGCCAGCCTACCGTTCTTGAGGGTATGCCCGAAGGGGACAACAACTATCCATACATGTCATCGGACGGTGTCACAATCTATTTTGCCAACAACAGTCTTGAAGGTTTGGGAGGATATGATATCTTCGTTACCCGCTTCAACACCAACACCAACCGTTACCTGCTTCCTGAGAACATGGGTATGCCTTTCAACTCTACGGCTAACGATTATATGATGGTTATAGATGAGATTAATGAGCTTGGGTGGTTTGCTACCGACCGTAACCGGCCGGATAGCCTGGTGTGTGTGTACACCTTCATTCCCAGCAAGGAAAAACAGTATTATAACTACGATGAAGATGACCGTCGCAAGATATTGGCAGCGGCAAACATCAGTAGCATAGCCGAGACCCAGGCCGATGGCAAGGCTGTGCAGAAGGCTAGAAAGACATTGCTCGAAATCAGCCTGCAAAATATGCAGACCGAGAATAATGCGCCTGAATTTACCTTTGTCATTGATGATTTTACCGATTATCATCATCTCAAGGATTTCAAGAGTCCCAAAGCTCGGGAATTGTATGAGGAGTGGCAGCGTAAAGGTGAGAACTTAAAAAAAATGACTAAGCAACTCGAATACCAACGTTTGCTTTACACCCGCTCATCGGCTTCGGAGCGCAACCGCATGGCATCTCAACTGCTCAAGCTGGAAAAGCAGCAGGAAGAACTCGAAACAGAGGTTGCTGGTATGGAGAAGCTCATCAGAAATGCTGAGATTGAGCACGTGCAAAAAAAATAACGGCTGTTACATTGACTTAGAGATTCAAACTGAAAATACGATACAAATAAGTAGAAATCAATCTTAATAAGTTGTAGTTATGACACTTGATATCATTATTATCATCGCCCTCATTATTGTGGCTCTTGTACTCATGGTAGTGGAAATGTTGCTGATTCCGGGTTTTGGCATTGCTGGCCTTGGTGCAATTGGCGCATTTGGCTATGCCAACTACTATGCTTTTACGGAATTAGGCAATCTGGCAGGTTTTATAACCCTGACATCGACTCTGTTTCTGGCTATTGTAATCATCGTTTTCGTGCTGCGAAGTCGTAGTATGGACAAGCTTGCTCTGAATAAGAATATTGACTCCACTGTGGCCAATGAGGCGAGTAAGGCTGTTAGGGTAGGAGACACCGGTGTGACCATCACCCGTTTGGCGCTTATAGGCAATGCGCTTATCAACGATAGTATTATCGAAGTGAAGTCGTGTGACGGATTTCTCGATGAAAACACTCCCATCATTGTGGAGCGCATCGTAGAAAACGTGATTATGGTCAAGAAACATTCATAATTTTATTAATTCATAATTAATCGACCTATGTTACCATTCATTCTGCTAGGAGTAGTACTACTCATTGTATTGCTATTCTTCTATTATTTCCCCATCATGCTTTGGTTCTCTACCAAGGTTTCGGGTGTAAAAATCTCTTTGTGGCAATTGTTCCTGATGCGTTTCCGTAAGGTGCCACCAAGTGTCATTGCTTCTGCTATGGTCGAAGCTCACAAGGCAGGCCTTAGCAATATTACTCGTGACGAACTGGAGGCTCACTACCTCGCCGGAGGTCATGTGGAGCGTGTAGTGCATGCGCTTGTGTCTGCATCAAAGGCCAACATTGACCTTACCTTCCAGATGGCTACAGCCATCGACCTTGCAGGTCGTGATGTGTTTGAAGCCGTGCAGATGTCTGTCAATCCCAAGGTTATCGATACACCTCCTGTGACAGCTGTTGCCAAGGATGGTATTCAGCTTATCGCCAAGGCTCGTGTAACAGTACGTGCCAATATCCGCCAATTGGTGGGTGGCGCTGGTGAAGACACCATCTTGGCTCGTGTTGGTGAAGGTATCGTATCATCTATCGGATCGTCAGAAAACCATAAGTCGGTGCTTGAAAATCCAGATAGCATCTCTAAGCTTGTGCTTCGTAAGGGATTGGATGCAGGTACAGCTTTTGAGATTCTGTCTATTGATATTGCTGATATTGATATAGGTAAGAATATTGGTGCTACTCTGCAGATGGACCAGGCCAATGCTGACAAGAACATCGCACAGGCTAAGGCCGAGGAACGCCGTGCAATGGCTGTAGCACTTGAGCAGGAGATGAAGGCCAAGGCACAAGAGGCTCGCGCTAATGTGATACAGGCCGAGGCTGAGGTGCCTAAGGCTATGGCTGAGGCTTTCCGTAGCGGAAATCTCGGAATCATGGACTATTATCGCATGAAAAATATTCAGGCCGACACTGCTATGCGCGATAATATTGCCAAGCCTGAATCGCCCGCGAACAATGCGAAATAATACGTTGTTGTATTAGGAGTGAATAATGAGGACTGCATGAGCAAATAATCCGTCATTGTTCACTCCTGTTATTTTAACTCTTCACTTATGAGCACCTATTACGCCCCCTCAGAACTTATTATCAACGAAGATGGTTCTGTTTTTCATCTTCATCTGAAACCCGAGCAGTTGGCCTCAAAGGTCATTCTTGTTGGCGATCCCGGACGTGTGGCTCTAGTGGCATCGCACTTTGATCTTATCGAATGCGATATCACAAGCCGTGAGTTTCATACGATAACTGGTATATATAAAGGTAAGCGCATTACGGTACTCTCAACAGGTATCGGATGTGACAACATTGACATTGTTGTCAATGAACTTGATGCTCTTGCCAATATAGACTTTGATAGCCGTACACAGAAGCCTGAGTTCCGTCAGCTGGAGATGGTGCGTATCGGTACTTGTGGTGGTCTACAGCCAGATACTCCTGTAGGCACCTATGTGTGTTCACGCAAAAGCATCGGTTTTGATGGTCTGCTCAACTATTATGCCGGGCGCAATGAAGTGTGCGACCTATCCTTCGAGGAGGCTTTCACTCGCCACATGCATTGGAACCCACAGAAGGGAGCTCCCTATGTCATTGATAATGATTCCGAACTTCTCTCCCGTATAAATCATGGTGATATGGTAGATGGTGTCACAATCTCTGCAGGTGGATTCTTTGGACCTCAAGGACGTAAACTCCGTATCCCACTCGAAGATCCGGAACAGAATGAAAAGATTATGGCTTTTGAGTATGCAGGACATCGCATTACCAATTTCGAGATGGAGGGATCGGCCATAGCTGGCCTCTCACGTCTGCTTGGCCATAAGGCAATGACTGTTTGTATGGTTATAGCCAATCGCCGTGCAAAAGAGGCCAATACAGGATACAAAAACAGTATAGACAATCTCATAGAGAAAGTTGTAGAAAGAATCTAAGAAACGATGGAACCCGCATTCACTTATCATATTACAGACAAGGCTGCACGTTACGAGCAATTTATCAGTGATTTCCTTCCCTACATTGCCGATGAGCATGAAGAGGTTAGCGTGTTGGCCAATACCACTGCAGCCCTTCGCCAAGTTTTCGGATGGTTTTGGATAGGCTTCTATATTGTACGTGATGGACAACTCGTTCTTGGTCCCTTCCAGGGTGACGTGGCTTGCTACCGAATTCGTCATGGACGCGGTGTGTGTGGTACGGCATGGGCTGAAGCTACGACTCAGGTAGTTCCTGATGTGGAGCAGTTCCCTGGACATATTGCATGTAGTGGCAGCTCACGATCCGAGATTGTAGTTCCCCTTATAGCCAATGGTGAGGTACGAGGCGTTCTCGATATTGATAGCAATCAATTAGCCACATTTGACGAAACCGACCGCCACTATTTGGAAATCTTATGTAGGCATCTATGTGATGCTATATACAAATAATAAGAAAAGGGATAGCCTATCCCTTTTCTGTATATCCCTTTCCCCGTGCGTGACTGCAATGGATGGGTTGTAAAAGGAAGCGAATAATTCTTTTCTAGTACATCTGCAGTACGATGTCATTTTCCTGGGCTATACGTCGCATGTTGAGGATTGCATAGCGCATACGGCCAAGAGCAGTATTGATGCTGACGCCTGTGATGTCGGCTATTTCCTTGAAACTGAGATCTTGGTAGTAGCGCATATATACTACTTCACGCTGGTTGTCGGGTAGGGCATCTACAAGGCGGCGAATATCGTTGAGGGTTTGGTCATTGACCATCTGCATCTCAATATTGTCATCGCATAGTTCGGCATTATTGAAAAGATCAATCTCTCCTTCGTCATTAGAGACGGTGTTTTCGTTACGTTCTTGACGGAAAGAGTCGATAACCAAATTGTGGGCGATACGGGTAATCCATGCACTGAACTTACCATCTGCAGTGTAGCGTCCTTGCTGAATAGTCACAATCGCTTTGACGAAGGTCTCTTGGAAGATGTCTTCGGCCAATTCTTGATTGTGGACTACAAAATAGATGTAATTGAAGAGTTTGTCCTGATAACGAGAGAGCAACTCATCAAACGCCTTATTCTCACCTTTTGAATAGAGAGCTACCAACATATCGTCGGTCAGCTGATTCAAATTTTTCATTACTGCTTACTTTTGTTGTTTAGAGTAAGAGTGTTTCGATAGGCGTTCTGTTTTAGTTGTTGTTAAATAAAACTCACTCCATCTGTAATAATTACATATGGTTTCGTTGGCAAAGGAAAGCATAATTTTGTTATCGTGCAACATTTTTGCCCGATTTTAACACAATAAGGGGTGTTTTTCTCCGTTTTTATGCCATCTTATAATCATCGGTAAGGCGGAAACCGCGCAAAAAGTCCTCTACATCCATACGTTTCTTGCCTGCAAGTTGCAGCGTGCGAAGGCTTAAGGCACCATCAAGTGTGTGGATATAGATATAGTGTTTGCCATCGGTCTCTATGCCTCCGATTGGGAGCTCTGAATGCTTGGGGGTGATGATGGTTGACTCAAATACCTTCACAACCATCTCTGTACCCTCGGGAGTAATGAGATTAGTCCATGCAGCAGGGTAAGGCGAGAGCCCCCGGATAAAGTCGTAAACCTGCTTGGCTGGCTTTTGCCAATTGATGCGGCAGGTATCTTTGAAGATTTTTGGTGCGGGACGCAGTTCTTCCGTTATCATCTGCTCCTGAGGGGTTGCTTGTGCTGTTCCTGCAATAATGTCATCAACAGTATCACATACTACGTTGCCGCCGAGCATCATTAAGCGATCGTGTACATCGCCCACACAATCGGTGTCACTGATGGGTACACGTACTTGGCGAATCACTGCTCCTGTATCAATCTCGTGCTTGAGAAAGAAGGTGGTAACGCCTGTCTCTGTATCACCATTGATTACTGCCCAATTGATTGGGGCTGCACCACGGTACTGGGGAAGGAGTGAGGCGTGCAGATTAAAGGTGCCAAGTCTCGGCATAGACCAAACAATCTCGGGAAGCATACGGAAAGCCACAACAATCTGAAGGTCGGCTTGCAAGGAACGAAGTTGCTCAATGAAGGCTTCATCCTTAAGCTTCTCGGGTTGCAAAACACGTAGTCCATGTTCAATAGCATATTGCTTGACAGGCGTAGGCTGCAATACGCTGCCATGACGCCCTACTGCTTTGTCGGGGCCAGTGACTACACCTACTATATTGTAGCCTCCCTCAACGAGGCAACGAAGGCTCTCGACTGCAAAGTCGGGAGTACCCATATATACAATCCTTAGATTCTCTTTGGTTAATTCCATATGTTTTTTCTTTTTTTGCAAATTAGTACTCCTTATTACTATTATTCATCGGAGTAGTCGAGCATTATTTTTCGATATTCGTTGAATATCTTTGAGCGTGAGGCAAAGCCTAGGTAACGTCCCTCCTCATCCTCTACGGGAAGATTCCATGCGCGTGTCTCATCAAATTTACGCATCACGACATCCATTGCATCGGTGACAGAAAGACGTGCGAGAGGTTCACGCATGAACTTATCTACAGTATAGCGGCGATAGAGTTCGCTGCGGAACATATAATGGCGTACATCATCAAGCTGTACGATGCCGACAAGACGATTGTCCTTGTTGAGCACGGGGAAAAGATTGCGACGCGACTCTGAAATAAGGCTTGTAAGCTGCCCCAACTCCATATCAATCGTCGCAGATTTAAAGTCCTTTTCGATAACATTCTCTGTACGCATCAGTGTTAATATTGATTGGTCCTTGTCATGGGTTAGTAGCTCACCCTTCTTGGCAAGACGCATTGAATAGATGCTGTGTGACTGGAACACACGGATGGTAAGATAGGAGAATAGAGAGGTTATCATCAAGGGCAGGAAAAGATCGTATCCACCAGTGAGTTCTGCTATGAGGAATATACCCGTGAGTGGTGCATGCATGACTCCACTCATGAGACCAGCCATACCAAATAGGGCAAAATTGTTCTCTGGTAGGTATACGCTTATACCTATCTTATTACAGAAGTGCGAATATACGAAGCCGGTAATACAACCTAGGAAGAGGCTGGGAGCAAATATACCTCCACATCCGCCGCCACCGTTCGTAGCTGTGGTGGCAAATACCTTAAAAAGCACCACTAAGGCAAGGTATATAAGCAGCATTCGTGAGTGTCCATAAAAGAATGACCCTTCCATAGCAGCACTCCATTCCATCGAGTTTCTTCCATTGAGTAGCAGTTCTATTGTCTCGTATCCTTCTCCGTAGAGTGAGGGGAAGAGGAAAATAAGTAGGCTAAGCGTGGCTCCACCGATAAGGAGCTTCACGTATGGACTCTTGAAACGACGGAAAATATCTTCCAGCTTGTTCATCGTCTCAGAAAAATAGAGTGAAACAAATCCGCATATAATACCCATCAGTATCACATAGGGAATACGCTCCATAGCAAACGTATTGGCTAGGCTGAATCGGAACATGGCCTCGGTACCTGTGGCTATGTACGATACGGTTGCTGCCGTCACACTTGAGATGAGTAGGGGCATGAGCGACGACATGGTGAGGTCGATAAGCAGGACCTCAATCGTAAACACCAGTCCGGCTATGGGGGCCTTGAAGATACCAGCTACAGCACCAGCAGCGCCGCAGCCCACGAGAAGCATCATCGTACGGGCATCTACCCGAAACAGCTTGCCAAGGTTGGAACCAATAGCCGAACCTGTCAGTACTATTGGAGCTTCGGCACCTACCGATCCACCAAAACCAATGGTGATAGAAGAGGCTACCACCGATGAAAACATATTGTGTGGGCGTATGCGGGCCTGTTTTCGCGAGATGGCATAAAGAATCTTCGTTACTCCATGGCCTATGTCGTCACGCACGATATAGCGGATAAAGAGTCCGGCCAAAAAGATACCTACTACTGGGTAGAGCAAATAGAGGTAGTTGGCTTCATCTGTAGAAAAATTCTCTGTAAGAAAATGCTGAATGAAATGAATGAGGCTCTTGAGCACAAGTGCGGCAAAGGCGGAGAAGAGTCCTACGATTACAGCCAATATAAGCGTGAAGTTCTTAGTACCGATATGTTGTTCGCGCCATTGGGTAAAACGTATAAACCAAGATGCTTTTTGAGACATACCCATTGCGTCAGATGTCTTAACACTACTATTCATTACTCACAGTTTGTTATTCATAAATATCTACTAGACTCTAAACTCTATTCTCTAATCACCTTCACCTGTCCCCCAGCGCCGAGTTTGATGATGCTTGATGGTGTCGCACAGGGCGGCTCGTCCTGACGCACAGCCACGATATAGTCCACAGCCTGCTTTATTTTGTCGCTAATCTCTGCAAACGAAGCCGGTGAAGGTTCACCGCTGATATTGGCCGAGGTAGACACTATTGGTTTGCGGAAGCGTAAACACAACTGCTTGGAAAACTCCTCGCGAGTGACTCTCATACCCACGCTGCCATCTTCGGCCACAAGATTGGGGGCCAAGTTACGTGCTCCATCATAGATGATTGTGAGCGGCTTTTCGGATAATTCGATGAGATCCCATGCTACATTAGGTACTTCGCGAATAAAACTCTGCACCTTTACGTCGCTATCCACCAGGACCAACATCGCCTTGCTGTCTGCACGTCGCTTGATTTCATACACCCGGCGCACAGCCTCCTCGTTGGTGGCATCGCATCCGATGCCCCATATAGTATCAGTAGGATATAGGATTACTCCTCCCTTGTGTAGCACATCGCATGCACGTTTTATTTCTTCGCGATACAGTTCGTTCATTTCTTTTAGAATTCACTGGTGAAGTGGAAACGGATATTCTTAAAATCAATCTGTGCCATTTGCAATACATAGCCACTGTCGGCAAGGAACACGTCGCGGCCTTCGATATCCTTGGCCATGAACTGATACTTACGCTTCTTGAATGCCTCCAGCTCGGCTTCGTCGTCGCTCTCTATCCAGCAGGCTTTGTACAGGCTCACGGGCTCCCAGCGACACTTGGCGTTGTACTCGTTCTCCAGGCGGTACTGGATAACCTCGAACTGCAGCTGGCCCACGGTGCCGATAATCTTGCGGCCGTTGAACTGGTTCACGAAGAGCTGCGCCACACCCTCTCCCATCAGCTGGTCGATACCCTTGGCCAGTTGCTTGGTCTTCATGGGGTCGGCATTTTCGATATACTTGAACATCTCGGGAGAGAACGAGGGCAATCCCTTGAAATGGAGTAGTTCGCCCTCGGTGAGCGTGTCGCCAATCTTGAAGTTGCCGGTATCGGGCAGGCCGATGATATCGCCTGGGTAAGCCACGTCGATGGTGCTCTTGCGCTGCGCCATGAACTGTGTGGGCGACGAGAAGCGCATCGTCTTGCCCGAGCGGATATGCAGGTAGGGCGCATTGCGCACAAACTTACCCGAGCATACCTTGCAGAAGGCCACGCACGAGCGGTGGTTGGGGTCGATGTTAGCCGTAATCTTGAAGATGAAGCCCGTGAACTTCTCCTCGGCGGGCACCACCTCGCGCTCTACGGCAGGTGTGGGGCGCGGGCTGGGGGCTATCTCCACGAAGCAGTCGAGCAGTTCCTTCACACCGAAGTTGTTGAGTGCCGAGCCGAAGAACACGGGAGCCACGGTGGCCGAGAGGTAATCCTCCACGTCAAACTCGGGGTAAACGCCCTCGATGAGTTCGAGGTCGGCACGCAGCTTCTCGGCCTGCGCCTCACCGATATTCTCTTCCAGCTCGCTGCTATTGATATCAATCTCCTTCTTCTCTGTTACGGTCTGCTTGCTCGGTGTATAGAGGTCAAATTTCTGCTCGTAGCGGTTGTACACACCCTTAAAGCGCGCACCTTGGTCGATAGGCCAGCTCAAGGGGAGCACGCTAATCTTCAGTTCGTCCTCCAGCTCATCGAGCAGTTCGAAGGGGTCGCGGCCCTCGCGGTCCATCTTGTTGACGTAGATAATCACGGGAGTATTGCGCATGCGGCATACCTCCATGAGCTTGCGAGTCTGAGTCTCTACACCCTTGGCACTATCGACAACGATGATAACACTATCCACCGCAGTCAGTGTACGGAAGGTATCCTCAGCGAAATCCTGGTGACCAGGGGTATCAAGGATGTTTACCTTATAGTCCTTATAGTCGAACTCCATCACTGAGGTTGTGACAGAGATACCTCGTTGTTTCTCTATCTCCATCCAGTCAGAGGTAGCTGTCTTGCGAATCTTATTGGACTTTACAGCTCCAGCTACGTGAATAGCACCTCCATAAAGCAGCAGTTTTTCTGTGAGGGTAGTCTTACCTGCGTCTGGGTGCGAGATAATCGCAAAGGTGCGACGACGCAAAATCTCTTGTTGTTCTGTATTATTTAACATAGTTCTATGTGGTTCAACTTAATTCAAACTCGTTCTATATGTTGTAGCAATTTCACTTATCACACGAGGGAGTAGTTGTTTCTCCTGTTCTTGTACGCGAGCTGCAAGGCTTTCTGCTGTATCATTAGATAGC
>CANBEE010000079.1 GCA_947367415.1 uncultured Bacteroidales bacterium | reverse complement strand
CAATGGGGATGAGGTCAATGATGTCGCCATAGTCGAACCCGCCTCGACGGCGTACGAGTTCGCTCAGTTCGGCTTGGGTGTACTTTACGGTCCAGCGATAAAAGTCGGTCGATTGGTCGTAGTGGTTGAGCACTTCCGAAAGCACCTTCTCATCGTTGGTGTTGCAAAAGGGGTCGTCCACAACGCTGAGGTAGGGGTGGGGCGTATCGTCCCAACAGCTCTCATACAATTCGCTCCTGCCACCGCAACACTTGCTGAATCGGGCGTCACAGACCTCTCCTTCATAGCTAAGCACGATACCGCGCGTAGCTCGGATGGCCTCAAGCACCTGTGGCGTAACCTTACGGCTTACACCTTGATAGCGTTGGCAATGGTCATCGGCACATACGTCGAAGTGGGCATGCGCTTCGCGATCGTACCAACGGATAGCCTCCCCCCTGCAAGACTGCTGAAGCAGACTCCTTTGTGAAGCTAAAGCTTCAGTCGTCGCAACCGACGCTCCTTCCGCGTCGGCCCGAAGGAGGGGTGATTCAGACATCGCGGAGGTAATATGAGAAATAACGTCTTCGATGTTGTCAATGACCTCTTCATTCGTGAAACGCAATGTGCGATATCCTGCTTCTGTTAATATTTTGTCTCGAATTTCGTCTGCTTCTTGTTGCTTCGGGTTGTTGTGGTAGTCTCCGTCTATTTCGATGATAATATTTAATGGCAAACAAATGAAATCTACTATGAAATCTCCGATGATATGTTGCCTTCTAAATCGCATTCCCAACTTCTTCGCACGCAATCTCCCCCAAAGGCGTTTCTCAGCTTCTGTAGGATATCGCTTTTGATTCATTGCATATTCCTTCAATAATGCATATATGTCTGGGTGTGCAGTTTTGTATTTTTCTATGCTAGGAAGTGACTTCGGATGGGTGCCAGCGATGTCTGCATCACCCCTCCTTGGGAGGGGCAGGGGGGAGGCCCCCATCTGTGCCAGCAGCCAACTGCGAGAGATGATGGCATGGGCCTTGAGAAGTTCGACGGAAGAGGTGCCGCTCATCTCTGAGGCAATGACACTGGTGAGATAGTCTTCGATAGCGATGCGGTTGATGGCATGTAGCTCACCGTCGATGATGCGTAGGATGAGTGATCCTTGGAAGGTCTGTGTCTCCTGTTGCTGCCAATGAAACTCCTTGCCGATGGTGACGCTGTGGAGAGAGAAGGTGGAGGCCCCCTCAATAGCGAAGCCCTTGGTTTGTCCAAGAACTCTCTTTCGGGGGGAGTCTGCAAACATCACGGAGTCTCCTACGTTGTATGTCGTGCCATTCCCTGTCAGTACGATGGTGTTCTTGTCTGTAGCAGTGTCTCTGCTTATTGTAGCAGTGTATGTAATAGATTCTTTTTTATCGGAGTCTGAATCACTCCTACCAAGGAGGGACATGGGGGAGGCCTCAAACCTAATCTCTTTCCCTTGCATGATGCCCACATCAATGGTGGGCTCGGTGCGTACGCCTACCTCGCATAATATGTCGAGTGCTTGGGATATGCTGAGCCGTTCGTAATCCTCGGTTCGTGGGGTTACCAAGAGGCCACACATATCCAGTGCACCAGGACTGATGAGGTATCTGCTCTCTCCCTCAGCGGAGTAGCAGCGGGGACGGTGTGCTCTGCGTGGGATGACGATGAGGCTGACTTGCTCACCTTGACGGAAGGCCACCACGTTGATGCGCGGCTCGTATTCTCCTTCGGGGATAGGTAGCTGGTGGTATAGTTGGTTGAAGGTGTCGGTGTCTTCGGCGTTGTGGATAAGATAAGCCTGGTAGCCGAATGGGGATATCGCTTGTAGGTGGTCCGTGTCGGTGATGCTCTTGGCATACTCTACTAAGGGTATTCCTGTGCCTATGCCGGCCTGAAGATGTAGATGGTCGGGAGCAGATGCGCCGCACTTGGGGCCGTTATAGAATACGATGTACTCCTCTGGCAAAGCCTTGGTGGCTTGTATGAGTGATCCGTATGCTTCGATGATATTCTGTCGGCGGTGTGTGGTAGATGCTATCGTGTAGTGCCCTCGCAGGATGGGAAATGGGTTTACCAACCATTCAAAATCCCCGTTCAGGGCAAGGCTCCGTTGCTCTTCCGGACGGTTGGCGCTGCAGAGGAAGCAAGGGCGAGCGGCTATGCTGGCCTTGTCGATGCTTGCCCCGGTAGAGACTATTCGTGCCGGATTGCACTGTACTCGGAGTGCTGTAGGTAGCTTTGCCGAGTGCAGCTCACGGCTCCATACAGCGTCAAGTGCCTCATTGTTGTCATGGGCTAAAGGCCATTCACGCAGTTGTGCCTCGAAGAATGTTTCTAAGCTGTCGCTCATAGGTTACTATCTCTGTAGATATTGTGACTCATAAGGGAGATGAGAGGCTTTTGTTGCTATCTCAGTTGCTTTCTTGCCTGTATCTCTTGGGTGCGCAAGCTGTCTTTGTAGTGGTTGTGCACAGCTACACGCTCGGGACTGAGTGCAGCGTCGCTATTCCCTTCCCAACGGCGGCATAGGTAGATGGGCTCATAGATGCGGCCTAGACGATATTGGCGGCAGATGGCTATGCCTACTGCATAGTCTTCGCCATAGCTCACGTTGGGGAAGCCTAGTTCACGGATGACAGGGGTGTAGAATGCACGTGGAGCACCTAGTCCGTTGATGCGCAGGGCGTTGTTCATACCATTCTCTTCGGTCCACTCCCGATGGTCGATGATGCCTGGAGGCAGTGTCTCCAAAGCAAAGTTGCACAGGCGATAGCTACCTACTACCATGGCGCAGCGTTCGCGACGGAAAGTGTCAACGATGCGCTGTAGGGTGTGCTCATCGCTGTACAGGTCATCACTATCGAGTTGTACGGCATAGCGTCCGCATTGTGGATGGCGTATGGCAAGATCCCAGCAACCACCAATACCAAGGTCCTGGCGCTCAGGAATGATGTGGACAATGGGGGAGGCTGCTTCTATTATCTCCGAGGTACCGTCCGTCGAGTGGTTATCCACCACGATGAGGTTGAAGGTGAAGTCCGTTTCCTGTGAGAGTACCGATTGTATGGCATCGCCTATGGTTCGTGCACGGTTTTTTACGGGAATGATGACGCTGGCTTCGCAAGGGAAGTCTTCAGAGGAGGTGTCGATGCTCTGAAGGGTATGGTAGTCAATGAATGCGTCTATGGCTTTGAGGTGTGCTGTGCAGGCTCGCTCCATCTCTATCTGTATCTGCCTGTTGCGAGGGTCAACGTAGTCGAATTGCTTCTCTCCCGAGGAGCGCATGTCTAGTTCATGCTCGGTATATAGGTACTCATTGATGTGCACAAACCGTCCTGTACGACTGATGTAGAGGCGCAGTTGGTAGAGTGCAGCGTGTTGCATCGTTTCGGGGGCAGTGGCGAGGAATTGGCGCAGAGCCTCAGTACGTATCAGCACTAATGGGCCGAAGTCAAAGTCGTCGCGTACGCTACCTTCTTGATACTCATTGGTGGGTACGGCCTGTGTTGCACCCTGTTTCATGACGTGGCGATTGCTATATACCCAGTCGGCTTCGCTCTCTTGGGCGGTGCGCAACATACGCTCTATGGCTCTATAACCTATGGCCAGGGCACCAGCATGAGTGTATAGTAGAAAATAATCGCTAGTGGAACTACTGGCTATCTTGTTCAATACCTCTGTAGACGTGTTACGCTCAAGAGGAATGAATGGCATACCTTCTTCTTGGTGTAGCTGGAGGAGATGGACTTGTGCTACTCGTGCCTCTACGTTAAATGCATCTTGCAGTGCTGTAGCTTGTTCCTTGTTGATATATGGGATATAGCAATCTATAGTATGTGTCATGATACAACTATATTTATTTTTAAGAGACAGATCCTTATTCGTCCCTATTGTAGCGTATTTTGTGATCCTCGGCATTGTAATCTACTTTCAACTTCTTGTTTCTGTCATAGAAGTATTGGTGATTCCCATTGCCGTTTGAATAAGTATACTTGCTCTTAAGGAATTCTATTACTGACTCCTGCTTGAGGTGTGAACTTAGACTCAGTTCTACAAGGAAAGTCTTGCCGTTGTCAAAGAAGAAGCTCACCTCGTCCATTACATCGGGTCCTGCATATCCTTGAATCTCATCTCCAATGGCGTATTCTATGTACGAAGGTTGCTCTATCATGGGAGTCAGCTCCTCTCCATACATATATACTACCTGTTCCCGTGTTTGGTCCAGTGCAATGCTGAAGTCCTCGAAGAGGTCATGGTTGAGACCTAGATAGGTGAGGTTGGTGGAACCGTCGAATGTAATCTTTACCTGCGAACTTTCGAAGCTGGATTTGTTGGTGTAGGCATACATATGCCCATTGGTCTCAGCCTTGTATATATAATACTTGTTGTTGAGGTAGTCAATGAGTGCCGAGTTGGAGAACTCTTTCTTGCTGTATATGATATAGATGGCGTCTGTCACTTTAGTGCGTTTGTTGATTTTGAAGGTTGTCATCTTCTCATCTGTCATGTAATGTACGATCTCGGGTGTGGCTGATAGGGCTGTGCCGTATGTGGCGCATACTTCCTCTTGCGTGAGACCGATAGCTTGTGTGTAGTCATAGATTAGCCCGCCGACTTTGACTAGTACTACAGCAGTACCTTCACTTGTGACAATATCTATCAGTGTAGTTCCTTCTGCCTTGCCGGTGATGGTACCCCATTTGTCTACGATTGCAGTTTTGTCGTTGTGCGAACGGTATGATTTAATCTTTCCTTTGATCAGATTCTCATAAGAGGGAGTGATGTTGATGTTATAACTGGTCTCTACGATACTGATGAGGCGCGAGTAAGTGGTGGACTCTCCACTGTTTTTGTCTCTAGCTACGAATGTGTTGGCTTTCATGTCAGTTATGTAGAGTGTTTTCTTGTGCCCCTCATACGATGCTAGCACTGAAGCATTGGCATTTACCATGGAAAATACACCTGGAGTCTTGTCGGTGAAGTCGGCTGCATTAAGGTTGTTGGTATAGTAGAAGTCGCCATCTTCTGTGAACTTCATCACTTCTACAGTCCCTTGTTCAGCATTCTCATATATCCATGTTCCAGCCAAATCTGCAATTGTCACTACAAGTACTTCTTGTGGCTCTTCTTCTTGACAACTTACCAATAAACCTAATAGGCCGATAAAATAAAAAAGCTTTTTCATATTCTTTTTAGTGTTGTTGAGTATGTTAAGGTTTCCCTTCTATTATTACGCTGCAAATATAGCTAACTTTTGTGAGAATAGCTATTTTTGTGTCACTTTTATGGTGGCGGCCTGTGAGCGTTCCCTTTGAATAAAACAAAGAATAATGGCTGGGGCCAGCCATTATTCTTGTGTCAATGAAATCTATGTCGGCAATTATTTCTCTTGGTAGAAGCGGATATAGGCGATTTCGTAGCGTAACGGATATTTCTCAGGAGCGGGCTCTCCTCCATGCTGTCCGCCGATGGCAAGGTTGAGCAGGAAGTATTGCGGAGTGTGGAAGGGGTTCTTGCCTTCTCCATAGGTGCCGTTGATGGTTTTCGTGAGGTCTATGTCGTTGAGCAGTTCATCATCGAGATAGATGCGCATATATTCAGGCTGCCACTCCATGCGCCATACGTGGAACTTTTGTGCCCAGTCGGGGTCTTTGTCTGTGAAATGGGTGAAGGGGATTGCCTTGGAGTTCCATACGGCTTGATTGTTGTCGTTGCCCCATGCGGCATTGGCCAGGATGTGGGGTACGTCCTTGATGCGGTAGTACTCCATCACGTCAATCTCTCCGCAGGAGGGCCAATGCCATTGCGTGCCGAGTGTCCAAATTGCGGGCCATGCTCCCTCAAGTACTGGGATGCGGGCACGAACTTCCAATGTGCCGAATAGAAATTCGTGCTTACCGCGTGTATTTACGGATGCTGAAGTGTATTCGGCATATTCGCGTTGCTGACGCCAATCGGGACGGCGACGGCGAGGCCGCCCATCTTGATTTGTCTCGTCAAACTTTACATAATTGGGGTTCTTCACCTGCTCGTGGCGTGCAGTGATGATGAGGCATCCATCGCGGCAGATGGCATTGTCGGGTTGGTACCATTGTAGCTCATGGTTGCGGACGAATCCCTTCTCGTAGTTCCAGTCGGCTTCGTTGAGTGGGCCGGCAGTGTTGAACTCGTCGCTCCATACGAGAGTGCGCTCTTGTGCATTGACGGTGAAGAGGGTAGCGCAGAGGCTGGACAGCAGTAAAAGTCTTTTCATGAGTGATATGTTTGTAGTGAAAGAAAATGCACGGGATAAGCTGTAAGCATAACCCCGTGCAATGATGTCTTGACTTGATGTGCGGCTATCTCAAGCCGTCATTAAGGATTAATGGTTGTCGATGTAGCGAACCATCTCGCAAGCGGCAAGGAGGAAAGCACCGACGCCGAAGTTAGCTGTTGAGTTGGCGTCAACAATCTGGCCGGGGATGGCACGCTCGCCAATGGGCTGCACATAGCCTACACGGCCATCAGGCTGAAGTGCTACAGTGGTAAGGTATGTCCATGCGCTCTCTACAGTAGGCCAATAAACATTTTCATCGAGGAAACCGTTGTTGATACCCCAGAGGATACCATAGGTAAAGAATGCTGTACCGCTGGTTTCGGGACCAGGTGCATGCTCCTTGTCAAACATGCTTCGTGTCCAGTAACCTTCGGGTTGCTGGCAGTTTTTTACAGCCTCGGCCATCTTTGTGTAGATGTCGATGAATTCATCGCGGTGTGCATTGTCTTCGGGGAGGTCCTTCAACACTTTTGCAAGACCTGCGAGTACCCAGCCATCACCACGTGCCCAGAAATCCTTACCGCCATTATTGCTGGTGTGCTTGGGGTATACATACTTGGCATCGCGATAGAAGAGGTGTTCTTCCTCATCGTACATGATGCTCTGTGCATACTTGAAGTATTCATACAACTTGTCCAGATAGAGCTGATTGCCGGTGATGTTGTACATCTTGGTCATTACAGGCATTACCATGTAGAGACCGTCTGACCACCACCAGTAGTCGTTCTGGGGAGTGCTCATCTGATATTCCATCACCTCGCGTGCTCTGGCAATCTTCATTGTGTCAGGTTCCAGGTTGTAGAGGTCGGCATAGGTTTGGAAACAAATCTGCCAGTCGCCGAAGAGTACATACTCGGGGCGCTCGCCGTATGAGTAACGCCATTCCTCCTTATTAGTATTAGTGGCACCCCAATAGCGATTGTGCTCTGCCCAACGCTTGGTGTAGTTGAGCTGCTCCTCGTTGCCTGTGAGGAAATATACCTCCATATTGCCAGTGTGATAGGCTGCATTGTCCCAGAAAGGACGTGTCTCAGGCTTGTTGTTGGTTTGCCAATAGGTATTTACTTTGTCAATGATGCTTAGCACCTCGTTCTTCTTGGGAGTTGTTGATGCACAACTCATCATTAGCGCTGTTAACGCTAGGAGAATAGCTGTTTTTTTCATGTTATACATTTAATATTTTGTGTCAGTGTCAGGCAAAGATAATACAAACCCCATGAAAAACCAAATATATTCATCTATTTCTTGTTATGTGGCCTTTTCTACGTCGTGTTTTGCCTGCAATTTCGTGCTTTGTCTATACTCCCCCGGCGAGCAGCCCATGTGGTGCTTGAAGTAGCGCCCGAAGGTCGACTGGTCGGGGAAGTGCAGCGTGTCGGCAATCTCCTTGATGCTCATCTCGGTGTCGGCAAGGTAGTGCTTGCTCAGGTTGATGGTAAACAGTGTGAGCCACTCCAGTGCCGTCTTTCCCGTCTCCTTCTTGATGATTCCCGAGAGGTAGTAGGGCGAGATGTGCAGGTGCTGGGCGTAGTATACCACGGTGCGCTCCTCGGATATGACGATGCACCGTAGCTTGCGTATCACGATACGGCTGCGCACATCGATGCTCTCCAGCGTGGGGTAGTAGTTCTCTATGTAGTCCACCTCCATACGCCCCTCCAGGTCATCGGAGTAGTGCAGTACATGAATCTGCTCGTTGGGGTAGAGCATCAGTAGCGAGCCCCGCTGCAGGTGATATAGCGTGCCGTCGGCGATGAGCGAGGCCGTGCCTGTACGGCACAGGAAGAACCCCACCTTGAACGAAGCACCCTCCTCCAGCTTCACGGGGAGCGTCTCCAACTTTGCTACGATATCCTTGGCTGATACACCCATATAATGTATAACGGAGTACTGGGCGAGAAAATTGTATGCCGGGAATCATAAACTTTTGCATGTAATGACTCGTTAATATAGAAATAAAACACTACCTTTGCATGCACTATGAATACCGACGCATTACACACCCGATGGATGCGACGCATGGCAGCAGCATTGCTGTGTGCGGTGCTATGTTGTGTGGGGGCACGGGCGGCAGAGGCTGCAACCGCTATGCACGGGGCTTACGACGCCCCGAGCGCCTCGCTCGATGTGAAGGACAATGCGATGCTCGATGCCATGCACGAGATGGGTCAGTGGGGGCTCCCCGCTTCATCGACGAGTCTGCATGGGGCAACGGGTCGCACGCTCATCATGGGCCAGCTGCTGCAGCGCATGGTGCGTTCGTACAGCATGTGCCTTGCTAGTGAGTGTCTCGGTATGCGTAGCAGAGGCGAGGTGCTGTGTCATGCCATATTGGCCAGACGGTTCCAGACCGGATACTACATCTATTTCCGCTGCCAGATGCGGTGTTAGCTGATTTCCTTTTTTTGTTTTCACCCTTATACTTTGCTCGTGACGCTCTATGTGCGGTAGCAAAGTATGGGCCTATACACGTGTAGGTGTATATATCATCATTGTATCATCACCAATAAAATGAAACTAAAAATGGAAATCTCACATAATACAGAGGCTCAGAGCCTCAACACGACCGCATACCCCGAGTCGGTAAGCGAAACCAAATCAATCATCAATCCGCAATCGCTGCTATGGGCACTCATTGCCATAGTGCTCTTTGCCATCTACTACCAGCAGCCCGAGAAGGACACCACGCTGGGTATCATACAGATAACACTTGTTCTCGTGTGCGCCGTACTGGCCATTGCCAAGCTCTTTGGCGGTAGTCGCAAGCTCACCTACACCCCCACGGGTAGCCCCGTGGTGCTCTCTAATGAGTACTACAACGTCGCTTTGGAGGACGACATCCGCCAGTGCCTCAAGGAGGGCAACAAATCGCGCCTCAACGCACTGAAGACCGATGGCTCGGGCGGTATACAGGTAGAGAGGCTGGAGTCGAAAGACAAGGTCTTCACGGCCGTGCGCATGCATAAGTACTACCCCGAAGGCTACAGACCCGTAACGGAGTGGATAGTGCTATAAGCCAACATGTATTCTAAGTAAAAACCATGTATGATGATTAAGAAAAATTTGTATCTATGAGCTATCTAATGTTGGTCATCAGCCTTGTGCTCCTCGTCGTAGGAGCCAACTGGCTGGTCGACGGGTCGGCAGCTATAGCCCGTCGCTATCATATTTCGGAGTATATCATCGGAGCCACCATCGTTGGCATGGGCACCAGCACGCTCGAGCTGGTGGTCAGTGTCGTGTCGGGCATCGGAGGACATCCCGAGATTGCCATTGGCAACGTGGTGGGGTCGAACATCTTCAACGTGTTCTTCATCCTCGGTATCACAGCCTTGATGATGCCCATCAAGTACACACGCGAGAACATCAAGCGCGACATACCGCTCAACGTCGGTGTATCTATCTTTGCCCTCATACTCTGTGCGCTAGGCATGCGCTTCCGCGGCGAGTATGGATTGGGGCGCATCGAGGGTGTCATCCTGCTCGTATGCTTCGCCCTCTATCTGTGGAGTACCATGAAGAGCGAGCGTAAGCAGCAGGAGGCCAGGCGGCAGGGCGTGCGCTATCCTGATAGCGACCTCGTGGCGCCGGTAGAGACTGGCCGCTACAGCTCCATGACCATTTGTGTGCTGGCCATCATCTTCGGACTGGGCGGCCTCATCTTCGGTGGCGACATGTTCGTTGACGCGGCTTCGGCTATCGCCCGTGAGTGGGGCGTCTCAGAGGCTATCATCGGACTCACCATCGTGGCTGGCGGCACCTCGCTGCCCGAGTTGGTGTCGTCAATCATTGCCGTCACCAAGAACAAGGGACAGATGGCATTGGGCAATATCGTGGGGTCCAACATCTTCAACCTCCTGCTCATCCTCGGTGTGAGCTCCCTGGTGCAGCCTCTCTCGATGGGCAACATCACCTTCGTGGATTGGGGTGTCATGGTGCTCTCGGCCATCATGCTCATGGTGGCTGCCGTGACCTTCAAGAAGCATCAGCTCGACCGCGCCGATGCCTCCATTCTCCTGCTCCTGTATGCCGCCTACATGGCATGGCTGGTGATGGGGTAAGTGGCCATACGCAGCCGCATCGCAGTCATCTTCGTGGAGTCGGTGGTGCTGATGTAAGACAGATGTCAAGGACAACCAGAAGATTCCCCTTGGTCGTATACAGAAACTCGTCACGGAGAATTTGCAATCACTCGTGGATGAAAATCAGCTGTCACGGGATTTGCACTGATTTGAATCGGATTTGATGCTTGAAATTAGGCTGTGACTTGGAAAAACTCAAAACTTGTTTTGGTTTTTCTCTCGCCTTGCACTAATTTTGTCCCCACAAATTTAGCAACAG
>CANBEE010000078.1 GCA_947367415.1 uncultured Bacteroidales bacterium | reverse complement strand
CGTCTATTTTGCAATTATTGGCATTCTATCATAACGAGATTCCTTCATTTGCGGAATGGACAATGAAGATGAAAAACAATACTAACAATACTTTAAAATTCTTATGAAAAAACTCATTTTATGCGCATCTCTTGTTGCCATGGCGATGCTTTCCTCTTGCGAGAGGGAATTGCTTGTCCCCGAAGGCACGAAGCCGGAATGGCTCGGTGAGAGTATCTATGAGGAGCTTCGAAAGGGTACTCATCTAGAGGGTACATTTAACACTTATCTGCGGCTGGTCGATGACCTGGAGTATGCCGAGGTACTTGCCAAGACGGGTAGTAAGACAGTCTTCCCTGCCAATGACGAGGCTTTCGAGCGTTTCTTCCAAAACGGAAACAATCCGTATGGGGCTACCTGCTACGAAGATCTGTCCGAAGCCATGAAGAAGCAGATTCTCTATTCTTCCATGCTCGACAATGCACTGCTTGCCGGTATGCTGTCCAATGTGAAGCAGGATGATAATAATGTGAGCCGTGGCAGAGCGGTAAAGCATGAGACATCGGCCAGCGTGATAGACTCTATCACCCATATCGCTACTCCCGATGGAATGCCCAAGAACAATTCACATTGGAAGGGGTACAACAGCATCCATGTTGTGAGTGATGCCACTCGCCCGATGATGGTGCATTTCACCCGTGAGCAGATGTTGGCCAACAATATCACTACTACGGGTACCGACTCGGACTTCGGCATACTGCGCGGAGAGCCTGTAGGTGCCTCGATAGATAACTCGGAGACTGCCTATATCTATCAGACTAAGGTGCTGAAGCAGGATATCACCTGTCTGAATGGATATATCCATCAGGTGGAGGATGTGTTGGTGCCTCCCGGCAACGTTGCTCAGGTGCTGCGTAATGAGAAAAACACCAAGCTCATCTCGCGTATCGTAGATTACCATAGTGCACCCTACTACGATGCCACCACTACAACAAACTACAATTCATGGGCAATGCAGTATGGCCAGCCCGTTATCGACTCTATCTTCCAGATACGCTATTTCAGCTCACGTTCTCAGGGCGGTGTTCCCAACATACTTGCTCCCTCAGGAGTGGCGATAGCTAACTCGAACCGTTTGGAGTGGGACTTGGGTTGGAACCAGTACTATTCGTCAACGGATGCGGCCAATTACCTGGATGATATGGGTGCTATCCTCGTTCCTACCGATGAGGCTATAGAGAGTTATTTCTTGCCTGGTGGAGAAGGTGACTTCTTCATCGAGCTGTACGGTGCCGAAGGTTTGGAGAACACCAAGGAGAACCTCCCTGCCAACCTTGATGCGTTGTACAACAAAGGTAACGGTATCCTTACCACCTTTGTCAACAATATGATACAGACCTCGTTTGTTGCCACCGTACCCAGTAAGTTTGGTACCATTACCAATGATGGCTCGGGCGACTTTATGGGTCTGACCAAAGACGACATACAGGTTACTGATGGTAAGTACGATGTGAAGGTAGCCAATAATGGTGTCATCTATAAGATGAAGCAGCTGTATGCGCCCGACGAGTTCCGCTCGGTAATTGGTCCGGCAATCATTTATCCCGAACTCTCCATCATGGGATACTTCTCGCAAGACAAGACTTCGGGTGCCAATGCAGCTATCTTCGGTGCTGATATGTACTACTATCTGATGGCTATGAAGTCCAACTACCTCTACTTCATCCCCTCAAACGAGAGCATGAAGAAGTGCTTTATTGATCCCGTATCGTTGGGTACAAGTACACCCCGTGCTATGGAGTTCTACACCTACATTGACACTACAGGACGTGCTCCCAAGACGGCGTATGGTGCCAAGCTGCATCCCTTCAATCCAACGACAGGCGAAATCAACCTTGACTCCATCTATGAAACAGTGCTCGATATTGCAAAGATGGAATCCAACGCTACGAAATCTCCGTATGCATCGCAGGTTTCTGATATGCTTAACTATAACACGGTGGTGCTCGATGCCGGTGAGCAGCTTGTAAACAACTATTACCTGACCAAGCATGGTGGAGCTATTAAGATTACCGATTTCGTGGATGCCGGTAATGACATCTATTCAGGTACTATCTATGGTGGTGCACAGGTAGATAATGGCGTGGAACCTGCCAAGATTGTAAGAGGATGGAAGCAGGCCAACGGTTGGGCTTTCCAGATAGACGGTCTTATCCAGCCCTGTATCACAAGTGTCAGTCAGGTGCTCACAGGAAACAGTGAACGTTTCCAGGCATTCCTCGACTTGTGCAATACCTTTGAGGACAAGACACTCATGGCATGGGCAGGAATCAGTAGTACGGCAATGGAAGAGGGACAGACTCCTCCTATAGATCGATATATCGTGTTCTCAGGAAAGGAAGGCAGAGCATTGGATAACAATGTGAACTTCCTGAATGGTTACAACTATACACTTTATGCTCCGGATAATGCAGCCATGCAGATTGCACACGAGCAGATGGGACTCCCTACACATGAGCAGATAAATGCAATCTACGAAGCAGCCACATCAGAAGACGCTACCAGCGAAGAGGAAGCAGCAGGCAAGGCAAAGGCCAAGAAGATGATTGATGCTGTACGTGCTTTTGTACGCTATCATTTCCAGAACAACTCGGTATTTGCCGATAATCATGTGAAGGAGACCACTTACCAGTCGCTCTACTCTTCTGACTTGGGTATACCGGTTAATATTACTTCTGAGAGTGCGGGAGGTGTACTCACCATTACCGACGCGGCTAACCAGCATATCGTGATCGATGCCAATGCCAATGACCGTATAGTCAACAAGATGGCTCGCGACTACGAATATGATCAGGACAAGAAGACAGCGACCTCGATTGCCGTATCTTCTTTTGCTGTGGTGCATCAGGTAAGTACTCCACTCTGCTATAATAAGAGTAAGAGGTATGATGATGCTTGGAGATAATTAAAGGAATAAGCTAACTATTTAAAATGATATATACTATGTCAAGAGCAAAAGTCCTAATGATATGTCTGTTCTGTCTGCTGACTCAGGGCGTTATGGCACAGAGCAAGGTCATATCAGGTACGGTAGAAGACCCGATGGGACCTGTAATGTTTGCCAACGTCACAGAGCGTGACAATGACAATCGTATCGTCAGTGCGGTCCAAACTGATATGATGGGTAACTTCTCTTTGGAGATCAAGAACCCCAAGAACAAATTGGTGATTTCATACGTAGGTAACAAGACCATGACTCTCGCCATTGGTGATAAGGTATTCTTCACTATCGTGATGGAGGCCGAGTCGACTTCACTGACTGAGGTGGTAGTAGAGGGTAACCGCACCAACTCGGGTGGTCTGTCAATCCCTGAGAGGGAGATGACCGTGGCAAGCCAGAAATTCGACCTTGCAGAGGTGGAAGGTATGGCATTTACCTCAGCCGATGAGGCTCTGCAGGGAGAGATTGCAGGTCTCGACATCGTGATGAACTCTGGTAACCTTGGTGCCGGTACAACGATGCGTCTGCGTGGTGTTACCTCTATCAATGGTAATGCCGAGCCGCTCATCGTTGTTGACGACAAGATCTTTGATAATCCCGATGAGACCTTCGATTTTACCAACGCCACGGATGAAGAATATGCTTCGTTGCTTTCGGTGAATGTAGAGGATATTGCCGATATTAACGTCCTCAAGGATGCCGCTGCTACAGCAGTTTGGGGTTCGAAGGGTGCTAACGGTGTTATTTTGATTACCACCAAGCGCGGTAGCCGTGGAAAGCCCCGTGTAAACTTCTCCTATAAGTATACAGGAACGTGGCAGCCCAAGGGATACGACCTCCTCACCGGTGATGACTACACCATGCTGCTCAAGGAGGAATATTATAATCCCAACCAGTCGAATACAGCTACGGCCAACATTCGCGAGATTAACTACGACAAGTCGTGGGCTGAGTATCAGAACTGGAACAATAATACCGATTGGGTAGACCTCGTGACTCAGTTTGGTGGCATGCACTCATACAACCTCAATATCAGTGGTGGTGGTGAGAAAGCACAGTTCCGTATCTCTGGAGGTTACGACAAGCAGAGCGGTTCAATCATCCAGCAGGACCTCGACCGATTGACTACTCGCTTGGTGCTTGACTATGACGTGTCAGACCGTATCCGTTTCCAGACAAACTTCGCATTGACCTATACGGATAACCTCAAGAACTATGCCGGACTGCTCGGTATAGCTCAGCAGATAGCACCCAATATGAGTGTCTATCGCCAGGATGCTGCAGGAAACGATACAGAACATTTCCATATCATGGCTCCACAAGGTACGCTCAATGGGAACACACCCTATACGGGCAACTACTCTTCGTATGAGATGCGTGCTATCCGCTCGTTGGGTAATCCGCTAGCATACGCTGCCATGGCTTGGAAGAATGAGACAACCTATCGCATCACTCCTGACTTCAACATCAAGTACGAGTTGTTGGGCGTGGACTATGGCGAACATCGCTTGACCTTCAACGGACGTATCGACTTTGACATCTATGCGGCATCTACTCCTTCGTATGCTGCTGCAGGTCTGTCTTCGGGTGTATGGGCCAATAACTTCTCCTACAATACTAGCGACAAGAGCGAGAGCAACCGTACTCGTGTAGGCGCTCGTGGAGAATTTGTGTTTACCCCCTATTTCAAGAATGAGGACTGGTCGATGACCATGTTGGGACGCTACGAGATGAGCACACAGCGCAGTACCAACCAATATGTGCGCCAATATTCTTTGCCCGATGGTATCACCTCGTCCACAGCTCCGGGTGCACTGCCCTTTAATGATAAAACTAATGGACTCAGCAGCGGCAACAGCCGTGCCAATTCACAATACTTCCTTTACAATGCGCATGCCTCTTATAAAAAAGGAATCTACAACTTGGGAGTCTCGCTCCGTGCCGATGGTGACTCCAAGTTTGGTCCCAAACAGAAGTGGGCCTACTTCCCGGGTGCTTCAATGCGTTACAACATTTCGGATGAGAAGTTCTTCGAACCTTTGCGTGAGCATATCTCCATGCTCGGCTTGCGTGCTTCGTGGGGTATAGTAGGTAAGGCTCCCGATGCTGACTACCTCTTCTATAATGCGTATAACCTGAACGCTGGTAGTTATAATGGTATGGCAGGTGCTGCTATGGACGGACTCAAACTCGACGATTTGCGTTGGGAGAAGACAACGTCTTATAACCTTGGTTTCAACTTGACCTTCCTCAAGGATATCGTAGATGTGGATTTCGACTTCTATCATAAGGACACGAAAGACCTCTTGATGACCAACGTAAGAATCCCCAGTACCACAGGTTATGCACAGCTGGCCTATCAGAATGCCGGCAACATGACCAACGACGGTTGGGAAATGAATGTCAATGCCAGAAAATTCCTTAAGGTGGGCAAGTTCTCGGTAAGTGCAGGATTCAATATCGCACAGAACTACAATGTGATTGTCGATATGGATGAGCGCGTGCTCAACTCTATCAACTCAGATTGGAAATTCAATGACCGTGGTACCTATCAGAATCGTATTCAGGTGGGCAATCCTCTTGGCTCTATCTATGGATTCCGTTACAAAGGTGTATACCAGTATACCTATGACTACCTGACCAATCTGCGTACCGAGAAGGGATGGACTGCTGACCAGTTTGAGACAGAGCTGAATAATATGCTTGCCGATGGCAAGACCTTCCCCGTTGTGGTAGGTGCCGATGGTAAGGTTATCATGCAGGCCAACGGACTCCCCCAGCGCATGGTTTACAACTATGTAGATGGTAACCCCTCTTACTCGTTCCAGGGTGGTGATGCAATCTATGAGGATGTCAACCACGACGGACAAATCAATGCTCTTGATGTCGTGTACCTCGGCAACTGCTTGCCTAAGTTGAGCGGTGGTTTCAACATCTCATTCGATTACGGACGTTGGAATTTCAAGGCACGTTTCATGTATCGTTACGGCAATAAGGTCATTAATCAGGCCCGTATGACATTGGAGTCAATGTCTACAGCCTATAATCAGGCCTCTTCAGTCAACTGGCGTTGGCGTAAGGATGGTGATGAGACTTTGATGCCACGTGCTATCTATGTGTACAACGATAATTCGGCTTACAACTACCAGGGCTCTAGCCGCTATGTGGAGGATGGCTCGTTCTTGCGTTTCCAGAACTTGCAGGTTGGTTATAACTTCGACCCCAAGGAGTTGAAGAAGTACGGTCTCAATCGCTTGCAATTCTATGTGACAGCCAACAACCTTTTCTGCTGGACCCGCTACTCGGGTGTTGACCCTGAAATCTCTATTGGTGGATGGGGACAGGCTATAGATAAGTCGCAGACACCGCGCGCCAAGTCGTTCACAGCTAATATCAACATTGGATTCTAATACATACTAAGAATATGAAGAAGCTAATATCAATCATAGCATCCAGTTTGCTGTTGGTATCGTGCATTGATACCGTTATTCTACCCGATGACAAAACGGTGGAAGAGGATTTTTGGCAAACAAAAAATGATGTGACCCTGATGGTCAATGGTGCCTATTCAAAGATGGCAACCAGTGGTTTGCAGCAGCGGTTGGTGGTATGGACATCACGTTCTGATGAACTGAACCTCAACTCATCGTTGAACAATAGAGACCTCAACCAGATTTACTCTGCTAATATACAGACAACGAACAGTTATGCTAACTGGGGCGACCTTTATGCAGTTATCAATGCTTGTAATCTGGTCATTGCCAAGTCTGAAGAGGTTATGGATATCGACCCCAACTACATGGAGGGTGACCATCTCAACAATGTGGCGCAGATGAAGGCTTTGCGTTCGCTTTGCTATTTCTATCTTGTGCGTGTGTTCCGCGATGTACCCCTCATATTGGAGCCATACAAGAACAGCTCACAGGAGATGAATGTTCCTCAGGTAGCGCCAAGCGTGGTTATCGATCAGATTATCGCCGATTTGGAGGAGGTGAAGAACAATGCACTTTCTACACAGGCGATTCCTGTCGCTGATTGGACTCGTTGTGGATACTTCACTCGTGACGGTATCTATGCATTGCTTGCCGATGTATACCTTTGGAAGGCATCCATCTATGGCGATGAGTATTGCTACGACAAAGTGATAGAGTATAGCAACGTCATCCGCAGAAATCGTGAGAACGCGCCGGGCAACCCCAACGGTTTTGGCACGCAGACGTTGGATGACGATGGCTGGGGATTGAGTCCTGCAAGTAGCTATTATAATCAGTTGTTCAGTGAGAATGGTAATGGACAGGAGTCACTCTTCGAACTGCAGTTCACCAACAACGAAGGACTGTGTGTCGTATATAACCGTATTAATAATAATGCCAATGCCCAACCGCAATTCTATGCGAGCAAGCCGTATGCTAAGGTAGGAACAGGAAGAGCCAACTACGTGTTCGACAATACAAGCCACTACGTCAATGATGTTCGTGGATTTGAAAGTGTATACGACTTTAATGGAGCTGCTGAAGAAGGCTTCTTCATCCGTAAGCATGTGGGGATGAATGGCCTGACATTTATGGGGCAGAACCCGGCATCAGAGATCCGTGGTAATCGTGCTTTCACCCCCTATAACCAGAACTGGGTAGTATACCGCGCTACTGACGTGATGTTGATGAAGGCAGAGGCTCTGGTGCAGAAGGCGCTCATACAGGCTAAAGCCAATGCCGGTATCGTGGAGCAGCTGGCAACAGTGTCTACGGTGGAAGACTCACTCCGATTGGCCGACCAGTTGTTCCAAATCAATCAAACCATCTCACGTTACAACGTGGAGGCAGTTCGCCAAGTACAGATTGTAAACACCCGCGCCATACATTCAACATCGGACGATGTAAAGTCACCTATCGACTCTACGAAGTATGCTGTATCGTCTGTTCCGTTTGACAGTGTCGATGTGGCAGGATATGTAAACCGTCAGGTGAGTGCTTTCAACTCTTTTGAATCAACAGCCAGTGAGCTGGAGCTTCTTGTGATGGACGAGCGTGCACGTGAGCTCTGCTTCGAAGGAAAGCGTTGGTTTGATATGCTTCGTTACAACTATCGCCATGTCAGTGGTGTAAGCTATGACATTATCTTGGCCTATCAGGGAGATTATGTGAAGAACTATGATGAAATGCTCAACCTCATATCCCGCAAGTATACATCAGGAGGTGGTAAGGGTGTAACAGCAAAGATGCCTACAGAACCCTATCTCTATATGCCTGTCATCGAAAGCGAGATGGAGGTGAATAGCGCTTTGGAGCAGAATCCCGTATATTCTGATGGAGGTACAATAGAGAAGAACTAATCATGCGTCAGTAACCTATATGTTAATAGAATCGATTATGAATAAGAATATAATAAAAGTTGCTGTAGGCGTACTGCTTGGTGCGTCAGTAACACTGACCTCGTGTAGCTGGGAGCCCGATGACTCGAGCCTATACACCTTCACGGGACAGACTATTCAGGATTTCTTGGAGGAGAACGACTCACTCTTCCATCAGTTCAATGTCATCATGAAGCGCTCGGGTTATGACCGCATGATGGATACCTACGGACAGTATACCTGTTATGCTCCTCTCAGCGAGGGTGTAGATGAGTATATCGATAGCTTGTACAATGACACATTGGCCCGTATTCCACACAATGGACTGACGGAGAATAGTGTTGACGGCTTGTCGGAAGAGCAGTGCAAGGAGATTGCACGCTATCACCTGTCGGCTATGATGAACTCGTATGTGGAGCAGCTGAGCAATGCCAGTGGTAAGGAAATAAGTACAATGCTCAATACCCCCTTCATTTCCAAATTGGATGATGACGGTGTGGTACGTCTCAATAATGAGGCAGAGGTCACCTCGTATGACCATGAGATGACCAATGGCTATGTGCATGTCATAAACAAGATGATTCCTCGCACGACACAACGTCTGCCTGAAGTCCTGGAGAGAAATCCGGAGTTTACTATCTTCTATGAGGCATTGGTTAAGTGCGGACTGGACTCGTTGCTGTTAGAGGACAAGAAACTTAATGCTGACGGTTCGCCCAGAACATATCATTTGGACAACAAGGCTGCTCGTCCTGGCTACTCAGATCAGGGTCCCTTCCATGTGCCTGACGAGTGTAAGATTAAGTTTACTATATTTGCTGAGGATAATGCTACATTTGCCAAGTATGGCATCCACGATTTTGCCAGTCTGAAGGCTAAGTGTGTGGAATGGTATGGCAATGCGGCCGATTGGTATGACTATCCCGACAAGGAAAGTAATTCTATCTCTACGGGTGATGACTACGAATATACCTATAATGTAGTGAATATGTTTATGCGCTACCATATCCTTAATGCAGGAATGGAGTACCGTAAGCTCGTTTATACGAAGGATGTACCGGAGTCGGCCGACCATTGGAATTTTGCTTTTGGTGGTGAACCTTACGACTACTATGAGACCCTATTGCCTCATACCTTGATGAAGATATGGCAGCCCCTGTATCAAAATACAGGTTCGTCAACAACCATTTGGATTAATCGCTGGCGTCAGAACAACACATTGACCGATCAGGTGGGTACTTTCGGTAGTGATGCTACTCATCAGATACTGCGTGATGGATGTATGGTGCAGCGACCGCCTAAATCGAATATTCAGACATATAACGGTTATATACACCGTGTTGATCGCCCCTTGGTATATGATGCTGAGGTTCCTGCAGGTGTATTGAACGAGCGTTTGCGTATTGATATGGGTACTATACTCCCAGAGTTGATAAACAACGACATCCGTTTTGTGACAACTACTGAAGCTGCGGCTATGAATATCTATGGAACTTCAGGAGGCATGGTACGTCTTCCGTTGGACTATTTTGATAACCTGATTAGCTATAACACCAAAACTAAGCTTGCATGGTATACATTAGGTGTTTGGCGTGCATGGCAGGCCAACCAATTGTCTGGCTGGGATGAAAATGACTTTGCATTCCGTCTGCCTCCAGTTCCGACAGGTGATTACGAAATACGTATCATCTATCCTCCCATGGCTAATGGTGGATTGCAGCAATATTACATCGGTACCTCTAATGAGCCTAGTTCAATGCGCCCGTTGGGTATTCCTATCGATGCTCGTTACCCTAACTCAAGTATTGAAGGAGACCGTCTGTCTACTGGTTATCTGCTTTCTGAGGAGTTTACCGATTATGGTGTAGCTTCTGACCTTGTAATGCGCAACCATGGCTATATGCGTGCTCCAGCAAGTTTCTCTCGTGGTACTCTTAATACAGTATTGGGACGTATCACGACAGCACAAGACTTGATGGATGCAGGTATCTCGGCTTGCTGCCGCTACGAGGAGGGTTATGGTACCAGCATGATGCGTAAGATTGTCAGCGTAGAACATCTGGAACAGGGTGAAACCTATTGGATTCGTCTCAAGAACTTGCTTAGGGGATATGACCAATTGGGATTCTCTATTGACTTTATCGAATTAGTGCCGGTAAGTGTCGTGAATAGTCAGGACTTAACTGAGGACTGGTATTGATACTATAGAATAGTAAAGAAAAGGAGACTATGATTATGAAATACATCAATAAAGTAAGAATAGCGGTTGTGGCTTGTAGCGCATTGGTCGCTGCATCATGTACCGATTATCTGGACTATAATACGGTACCCGAGGCCACAGACCCTGCAGCTGACAAGACGCTGTGGGAGAATATCTCGGAGAATGAGAAATTGATTGCAGTTCACAGTCCTGGCGGACTGCGCTCCGCAATCCATGGACTCTCCCCCGGCCTAAACCACCGGCATGTTTTTTGCC
>CANBEE010000077.1 GCA_947367415.1 uncultured Bacteroidales bacterium | reverse complement strand
CTATAGGTGTCAGTTACCATAGAAATCTTCACCACTTCCCCTAGGAATAAGGTGGAAGCGAGTAAAAAGCTCAAGGACTGTCTTAGCACTTGGCTCGTCCAAGAAACTTGGCTTTTCATTCGCTTATCCGTATCTTTATGATAAATCAAGAAGATACTCACGCTCATTGCAAAAAGCTCAAGTAAACTTGGCTTTTCATTCGCTTATCCGTATCTTTGCATAAAAAAGATACGGACATGAATACAAAAAAGACTCTCTCGATCGTAGGATGTGGCAAGTTGGGCAGTATCGTAGCCGATGCTATCCGCAATGGAATCCTCTCTGAATATGAACTTATTGGCGTATACTCACGTACCCGTAGCAAGGCTGAGGCCTTGGCTGCAAGCATGGCATGCGACAAGCATGCACCTGCTGTGTGCGACAGTATCGGTGAGTTGCTTGCCTTGAAGCCTGACTACATCGTGGAGGCTGCTTCGCCTGCAGCCATGCGTGAACTTGCACTGCCGGCCCTGCGTGGCGGCTCCTCGGTGGTGACACTCTCCATCGGCGCCTTTGCCGATGATGCCTTCTATGCTGAGGTGATGCAGACGGCCAAGGCCTGCGGCACACACGTCTATGTGGTGTCGGGTGCGACTGGTGGCTTCGATGTGCTGCAAACGGCTACATTGATGGGCGGGGCTACGGCACGCTTCTTCAACGAGAAGGGTCCCAACGCCTTGCGTGGCACGGCTGTATACGACGAGTCCCTGCAGACCGAGCAACGTACCGTGTTCATCGGTACAGCCAAGGAGGCAATAGCCATGTTCCCCACCAAGGTGAATGTGACCGTAGCTGCTTCACGTGCCTCGGTAGGCCCAGAGCAGATGCATGTGACCATGCAGTCGACTCCCGGATTCGTGGGCGACACCCAACGGGTGGAAATCAAGAATGAGCAGGTGCATGCAGTCATTGATGTCTACAGCGCCACTGCCGAGATTGCAGGATGGTCGGTAGTGAGCACACTGCTCAATATTGCCTCGCCGATAGTGTTTATTTGAGATACTCCCGGATGTTGTTCAGCACCTTCTCGCTCAGGCGGTCAAAGGCCTGGCGGGTTCGGCCGGTAGAGACATCGACGCATCGCACCTTAGGATGGTCGAGCAGATGACGCCCACCCAGGGCCCCTACGGTATCACAATAGAGGCGGTTGTCGCCACCATCGAGCCACTGCAACAGTGCCGGTTCGTCCCATGCAGGTGACAGGCCGGTGTTGAACAGCACCTTGTGGTTGCCTAGATGCTGCATCTCCTCTTCGTGCAGGAGCACCGTATTCTTGTTGAGGCAGCAGAAGACAACCTCGCTCCACTCCAGCAACTCGGCTAGCGGCATGTAACTGTAGCCCTTTTCCTTGGCAGCAGCCTTCTCGCTTCGGGCAAAATAGGCGATGTCGGCACCAAAGAAGTGTATGGCATCGGCAATCATTCCACCCGACTTGCCAAGTCCCACGACACCCACCTTGAGTCCGGTGATTTCGCGGGGCATGCCCTCCCAGGGCTCTTCGCCGAAGCCGTGGAGCAGGCGCACCAGCTCGCTTGTCACATACTCCACAACACCTTCATCGCCATAATCCCGAATACCGGTGACAGTGATGCCATGGGCCTCGGCGTAGCGGATATCTACATTGGCACTCTCGGGCGAATAGAGCGAGCAGCACATACCCACATATTTGATATGGGGGCATTGCGCCATGATCTCGGCAGTGAGTGTTGAGGTATAGCTCAGCAGCACGGCATCGGCATCATCTATGCGCCTCACAATCTCTGCAGCATCTGCAGGGATGTCTCCGTGGAGCACAACCTCTTGGGCATAATCATATAGTTTCCTCTCCGCTGACGGGATGAGGCTTACGGGTTCAATGGCAACAAGTTTTCTGAACATGGGAATGTCTCAATTTAATGGTTTGTAAGATATGTTTCACTCAGGCAGCGTTACCCGGAACAGGTCGCTGTGTGTATGCTCGCGCATGATGATGGCCTTCATCTCGTTCACCTTCTCAGGATATTGCTCTGCCAAGTCGTGGTCCTCGTGGATGTCGGCAGCAAGGTTGTAGAGGTGGCACTTGCCATTCTGCACTACCAGCTTCCAGTCCTCCATGCGCAGTGCCAACATATTGGTCTCATGGAACTCCCAATACAGGAAGTCGTGCTTCTGCTGCTTGCCCTCGTAAAGCAGCGTAGGGGCGAAGGAGATGCCGTCAAAGTAATCGACATCCAGCGCCTTGTTGCTGTATCGCTCCACATAGTCGTCGATACCTGCTATCTCGCAAAGCGTGGGCATGAGGTCATAGAATGCCAGCTGATGGCTGCTGACACCGGGCTCTATCTGCCCTGGCCACCAAGCGATGAAGGGTACTCTGATGCCGCCCTCTGTCGTTGAGCGCTTGGTACCGCGCAGCAGACGCTGGGTGTTGAAGAAGTTGGGGTCGGCACCACCCTCGGTATGTGGCCCGTTGTCGCTGGTGAAGAATACCAGCGTGTTCTCGTCCATCCCCTTCTCGCGAAGCAGCGCCAGAATCTCGCCCACGTAGGTGTCAAGGCGAGTGACCATGGCTGCAAACTCTGCATGGGCACAATCCGTCGGGTTGTAGCGCGAGCCGGCATCGCCGCCATAGCTCCTCTCGGGCGTCATGCTGCCAAGGTAACTGTGCAGGATCGAGTCCTCGGGCTGTGCCAGCTCGGCATGTGGCAGGGTATAGGTGAGGATACCGAAGAAGGGCTTCTCGGGTGTCTGCTTGGCTATCCATTCCATCGCCTTGCGGTGTACCATGTCGGCCGAATAGTCCTTGCGCTTCTTGTACTCATCGCCATGCATGGGGTAGGCAATGTTGTTCTCGAGCACCTCGCGCCTTACGGCTGTGTCGCCCGCTGCCCGGCTATAGGCATTGAGGAAGTTGGGGTAGTACAGATGAGCCTGGAACTGGCACATGAAGCCGTAATACTCATCTATCCCTCTCTTGTCGGGAGTCGACTCTGAACCCTCATAGCCACCAGCCCACTTGCCAAACATGCCTGTCGTATAGCCGTTGTCGCGCATGATTTCGGGCAGGATGACATGGGCGGGGTCGTAGGGTTCCTGACCAGTCTGTATGGGGTCCTGGTTGTTGCCATAGAGGGTGCTTCCTATGCGGTATTCCCTGTTGCCACGTACCTTGGTGTGTCCGGTGTGCTGTCCGGTCATGAAGGACGCACGCGAAGGGGCGCTGACAGGGCTTCCGGCATAGGCTTGGGTGAAGCGTATGCCCTCAGCGGCCATGCGGTCGAGGTGAGGTGTGCGGATATATTGCTGTCCGTAACAGCCTACATCGGCATAGCCAAGGTCGTCGCACATTATATATATAATATTCGGTTGACTGGCAGCAGAAGCATTCTTGTCGGCCTCTTGGGCATGTAAGGATGCGGTTGCCAATAATCCACATCCAAGGTAAAGCAGGCGGTCGTTATTCATTGTTATATATATCTTATTGTTTGTTCTTGCTGCTCGCATACCAGCCATACCAAGCCACTGTAGCGAAGCAGATGAGCGGCAGCGCAAATGAGGCATTCACGGCAGGCAGTCCGGCCACTGTACCCAGGTCGATGATGCTACCCTGCAGAGGAGGCATAATGGCTCCGCCCACAATGGCCATCACGAGGAAGGCAGCACCCAGCGTGGTGTCCTCGGCCTTTACGTCCTCGAGCGCGATGCCATAGATGGTGGGGAACATAAGGCTCATGAATCCACTGATGGCTATCAGGCAGTAGAGGCCGGCCGGCCCTTCAATAAAGATGGTGCCCAACGTAGCAAGGCAAGCGCCGATACCGAAGAAGAAAAGCAGGCGGCGCGAGTTGACATATTTCATGAGGAAGGTGCTGATGAAGCGCGAGGTGAGGAATAGCGCCATGGCGCAGATATTGTAGGTCTGTGCTGTAGCCTTGTCGATACCCAAGTGGTCGGCATATTGTATGATGAAGGTCCACACCATAATCTGTGCCGCTACGTAGAACATCTGTGCAACCACACCGCTACGGTATATCTTGTTGTTCCATAGGCGCGACAGTGTTACACTGGCCTTCACCTTCACCCCCTGGCCACGTGTCTGCGGAATCTTGGTGACAGCGATGATGATGAACACCACTACTACCAGCAGGCCCAACATCACGTAGGGGTCGCGTATGGCAGCAAGGTCGTGGAGACGGATGTCTGCCTTCTCTGCCTCGCTCAGCGAGTGGAAGATAACCTCTCCTGCTGCATCGCGACGGTCCGAGATAAGGTTGGGGAGCACAACGAGGGCTGCCACAGCCATGCCCGACAGCGAGCCCATGGGGTTGAATGCCTGAGCCAGATTGAGGCGGCGAGTAGATGTCTTCTGGTCGCCCAACGAGAGTATCAGAGGGTTGGCGGTAGTCTCCAGGAAGGCGAGGCCAAAGGTGAGCACATAGAGCGATACGCAGAAGAAGGCAAAGCTCTGATAGGCTGCGGCAGGGATAAACATGAATGCTCCCACGGCATAGAGAGCCAGACCCAGCAGGATGCCGCTCTTGTAGCTATATTTGCGTATGAACAGTGCTGCGGGAACAGCCATTGTAGCATAGCCGCCATAGAAGGCAAATTGCACGAGCGATGCCTTGGCTGCAGACAGTTCCATCAGTGTCTGGAATGCTGCTACCATGGGATTGGTGATGTCATTCGCAAATCCCCATAGAGCAAATAACGAGGTGATTAGGATGAAGGGAACGAGGAAACGTCTCTCTACCAGTTGATGCTTTGTGTTGTTCATAATATTATAGTTTGCTTATTTTATGCAAAAATAAGCGAAAAGTGTCAGACTGCCAAATTAATCGGTAATTAGGGGCTATGCCAGGAGATGCGATGTGGATTTGGCATTTCGCCCGACTTGTGTATCTTTAGCTTGCATATAGCAGCAGGAAATTAGGCTACGCCTCGGAATGCTTGCGCCTGGCTTGTCCAAGAAATACTCAAATAAATTTGATATTTCGCTCGCCTTGCACTAATTTTGCAGTGGATTTCAGGCGCCCTCGTAGTTCAATGGATAGAACGTGGCTCTCCTAAAGCTAAAATATGAGTTCGATTCTCATCGGGGGTACTTGGAAATTGGAAATTAAAAAATGGAAATTAACCATCCGGCAGGTAACTTTTATTTTTCATCTTTCATCTTTCAACTCGTAATACATAACTCAAAACACATAACTCAAAACCCAAACACATGTTTATAAACTTTACCGGTTACCATTTGGTGGAAGAGTACCACAAATGGAAGAAAGAAAAAAGAGACCAAGGGGTTAACAAACCTTTGGCGAAAATCATTAAGTTGGCAGTGGTCATTGCCGTAACTGTCACCATCTGGCTGTTGCCTACGACTGCATTCGGTATCGAGGGACTCACCGTGGTGGAGCAGCGTATCATTGGTGTATTCGCTTTCGCTACACTGATGTGGGTGCTCGAAGCCATCCCCGCATGGAGCACCTCGCTCATCGTAGTAGCGCTGCTGCTGTTCTCGGTGTCGGACAGTGCGCTGAAGCCTCTCGTGACGGGTTATAATCCCGAGGAGCTGGGCACAGTACTCAAGTATCAGGATATCCTGCACTGCTTTGCCGACCCCATCATCATGCTCTTCATCGGTGGATTTATGCTCGCCATTGCTGCTACTAAGTATGGGCTCGATGCCAAGATCGCCAAGGTGCTGCTGAAACCCTTCGGCACTCAGTCACGCTTCGTGTTGCTCGGCTTCATCGTGGTGACAGGTCTGTTCTCCGCCTTCATCAGTAATACGGCTACAGCGGCCATGATGCTTGCCTTCCTGGCTCCCGTATTGAAGGCGCTCCCTGCTGACGGTAAGGGTAAGATTGGCCTTGCACTCGCTATCCCCGTAGCGGCCAATATCGGCGGTATGGCTACGCCTATCGGTACACCTCCCAACGGTATCGTGCTCAAGTACCTCGAGCCTATGGGCCTGGGTATGGGCTTCGGTGAGTGGATTGCCTTCATGGGCCCCATCACCATCGCGCTGCTCCTCATCTCATGGGTGATCTTGCTCAAGCTGTTCCCCTTCAAGCAGAAGACCATCGTGCTCGATATCCCCGACAACTCACAGAAGGGCTGGCGCACGACATTGGTATACATCACCTTCTTTGCCACCATCGTGATGTGGCTGTTCGACAAGAACCTGGGCCTCAAGACCAACGCCGTAGCTATGCTCCCCGTAGCTGTGTTCTGCGCAACGGGTATCATCACCAAGCGTGACCTCGAGCAAATCAGCTGGTCAGTGCTCTGGATGGTAGCCGGCGGCTTTGCCCTCGGCGTAGCACTCAACAAGTCGGGATTGGCCCAGCACATGATTGATGCTATCCCATTCTCATCATGGTCACCGCTGGTTGTCATCATCGGCTCAGGCCTGCTGTGCTATGCGATGGCCAACTTCATCTCTCACACCGCTACGGCTGCACTCCTCGTGCCCATCCTTGCTGTGGTAGGCGAGAGTATGTCTACCGCGTTGGGTCCTGTAGGTGGTGTGGCAACCTTGCTCGTGGGCGTAGCTATTGCTTCATCAGTGGGTATGGTGCTTCCCATCAGTACACCTCCCAATGCCTTGGCTTATGCTACTGGTCTCATCCAGCAGAAGGACATGGTCAAGGTGGGTCTTATCATGGGTGTAGCGAGCTTGCTCGTAGGCTACGTGGTACTTATCATCCTGGGTACCAACGGACTACTCTGATAACGAACGCATATTCCTCCAAATAAATAGCCTGCCATCGATAGGATGGCAGGCTATTTATTTGGAAATCATGAGCTCCGAAGAAACAGTTAATATCTTGCGGAAGCTTGTATTAACAAAGTCATAGAATGATGCTGAATACGCAGTATGAATCTCTTATGCTTTGCGATAGTAGGCAAGTTCATCCACAGTGATGCGGCTGATGTAGCCGGCGTGCTTGTCTACTTCGGCTTCGGCCCAGCGCACGAAAACGTTGGCCGAGGTGGCGAAGAGCTCGGCATTGGCCGTAGCATCCTGCAAGAGCAGGTAGCCCATGATGATGTAGCCGGCCATCTCGACAAGGCGGCGGGCGGCGAGGTCGATAAGCTCTTGCGACTCGTGACCGGTTACGGTAGCCACAGCCTCCTCGTAACGGGCAGCCATAGCATCGAGGCGTGCCTTGAGCGGAGCCATCTCGGGCGATACCTCCCATTGGGCAAACTCCTTCATTGCATTGGTGTAGAAGCCTGAGGTGGCGTAGCGGATGGCTGCCACTACCTGCAGCTGGGTAGTACCCTCATAGATGCTGGTGATGCGGGCATCGCGGTAGATGCGCTCGCAGGCATAGTCCTTCATGAAGCCCGAGCCACCGTGCACCTGGATGCAGTCGTAGGCGTTCTGGTTGCAGAACTCACTGCCGAGACCCTTTGAGAGGGGGGTGAAGGCATCGGCCATCTTGGCGTAGTACTTCTGCTCCTTGCGCTCCTCGGGGGTGAGCTTGCGCTCCTTGCTGATATCGTCGAGTGCCTTGTAGATGTCGACGTAGCGTGAGGTCTGATAGAGGATGGTGCGTGCAGCATCGAGCTTGGCCTTGATGTTGCTGATCATCTCGGCTACGGGTGCCAACTCGATGATGGCCTTGCCAAACTGACGGCGGTCGCGGGCATAGGAGAGGGCCTCCTCATAAGCGGCCTGTGAGATGCCCACAGCCTGGGCGGCGATGCCGAGGCGAGCACCATTCATCAGTGCCATCACATATTTGATGAGGCCGAGGCGACGCTCCCCACAAAGCTCGGCCTTGGCGTTCTTGTATACGAGTTCGCAAGTGGGACTTCCCTTGATGCCCATCTTATTCTCGATGCGGCGTACGGTGACGCCACCATTACGCTTGTCGTAGATGAACATGGAGAGGCCGCGGCCATCCTTGGTGCCCTCTTCGGAGCGGGCCAGCACGAGGTGTATGTCGCTGTCGCCGTTGGTGATGAAGCGCTTCACACCGTTGAGGTACCAGCAACCGTCGGCCTCGCTATAGGTGGCCTTGAGCTGTACGCTCTGGAGGTCGGAGCCAGCATCGGGTTCGGTGAGGTCCATACTCATGGTTTCTCCGGCACATACGCGGCTGATGTAGTGCAACTTCTGCTCTTCGCTACCAAACTCGTAGATGGTCTCGGCGCAGTCCTGCAGGGCCCACAGGTTCTCGAAGCCAGCATCGGCACGGCTCACCATGTCGGCTGCAATCATGTAGGGCACACTGGGGAAGTTGAGTCCACCAAAGCGGCGGGGCATAGCCATGCCCATGAGTCCAGCCTTGCGGCAGGCATCCATATTGATATCGGTACCTGAGGCATAGCGCACACGCCCATTCTCACATACGGGACCTTCGTGGTCTACACCCTCGGCATTGGCGGCGATGATATCGCCACAAATCTCACCGATGATCTCGAGTACTTTATCATAGTTGTCCATAGCATCCTCGTGGTCCTGAGGAGCGTAGGGGTATTGGTCTTTTTCTGCAAAGTCGCGTTCGCGGAGTTCCACGATGCGCTTCATCAACGGATGATTCAAGTAATGCTTGAGTTCCGGACTGTCGGTATAAAAGTTGGCCATTTACTTACTATTCTTCTTATAATACTTAATCATTTTGGGTACCACATCCTCTACGCGACCAGTGATAACATAGTCGGCAATAGTGTTGATGGGAGCACCCGGGTCGCTATTGATGGAGATAATCATGGAGCTCTCCTGCATGCCGGCGATATGCTGTATCTGCCCGCTGATGCCACAGGCGATGTAGAGCTTGGGACGCACGGTGACACCGGTCTGACCAATCTGACGGTCGTGGTCGGCAAAGCCGGCATCTACAGCTGCACGGCTGGCACCTACCTCGCCATGCAGTTCCTTGGCCAGGTCGAAGAGGAGCTGGAAATTCTCGCGCGAGCCTACGCCATAGCCTCCGGCCACCACGATGGGTGCTCCCTTAAGGTTGTGCTTGGCACGCTCCACGTGGCGCTCAATGACCTTCACCACATAGTCGGTGTCGGGCACATACTTGGTCACGTCGTGACGGACAATTTCGCCTTGATGGTTGGCATCGAAGAGCTCCTTCTTCATCACACCCTCACGCACGGTAGCCATCTGCGGACGGTTCTCGGGGTTGACGATGGTAGCCACGATATTGCCACCAAAGGCGGGACGTATCTGATAGAGCAAGCTTTCGTAATGCTTGCCTGCTTTCTTGTCGTCGTGCTCACCGATCTCGAGGGCTGTGCAGTCGGCAGTGAGGCCACTATGCAGGGCCGATGATACGCGCGGACCGAGGTCGCGTCCGATGACGGTAGCACCCATCAGGGCTATCTGCGGTTGCTCCTCCTTGAAGAGGTTTACCAATACCGATGTATGGGGCATTGAGGTGTAGGGATATAGTCCCTCGGCATCGAACAGATGGAGCACGTCTACACCATAGGGCATCACCTGAGCGGCAATGCCATCGAGATTGCAGCCTGCGGCCACAGCCTCCAAGCGACAGCCGAGCTGGGTAGCCAGCGAGCGTCCCTTGGTGAGCAGTTCGAGGCTCACCTCAGCCACGCGGCTCTCTTCCTGTAATTCTAAGTATACGAATAGGTTGTTCATGTTTTATCCAATTGTATGGTTCTCCACCAGTTCCACAATCAAGTTCTCAATCTCTGCGTCGGTGTCTCCCATAGCCTTGCTCTCCTTGGCCTTGAACACGATGTTCTGTATGGCCTTCACCTTGGTAGGTGAGCCCGAGAGGCCGCATTGTGCTACATCGCCATCGATGTCGGCCACGCTCCACTCGGTGATCTCGGCATTCTTGTGGGTCATCAACAACTTGGCATTGCGCGGACGGCAGGGTGCTGCCGAGCCGTTGACGGTGATGACGATAGGCAGTGGACCCTCAACGGTCTCAACGCCTCCATCGATGTGGCGCTTCACGGTGATGCGGCCATCCTCTACCTTGAGTATTTCCTCGGCATAGGTTATCTGGGTGAGTCCCAACTTCTCGGCTACCTGCGGACCTACCTGAGCAGTGTCGCCATCGATGGCCTGACGGCCTCCGATGATGATGTCATACTCGCCCATCTTGCGGATGGCTGTGGAGAGGGCATACGATGTAGCCAACGTGTCGGCACCGGCAAAGGCGCGGTCGGTGAGCAGGTAGCCACCGTCAGTGCCGCGAAACATGCCTTCGCGCACAATCTCTGCCGCACGGGGCGGACCCATGGTGAGCACCTTGACCGTAGTACCGGGATACTGCTCCTTGAGGCGCAAGGCCTGCTCTAAGGCATTCAGGTCCTCGGGATTGAAGATTGCAGGTAGTGCCGCACGGTTGATTGTGCCGTCGGCATTCATGGCATCCTTACCCACGTTACGTGTGTCAGGCACCTGCTTTGCCAAAACAATAATTCTCAATTTTCGCATTATCTCACTTTTTAATATCGGAATACCCAAAGTTACAAAAATATCGGGTAACCCACATACCTATTATATAAATAAAGCAATTCAACAGGCCACTATATTCAGACCTATCGACACCGCAAAGTTATGGCAAAACGCCCTCGGTGGGTGCTCAACTCGCCACAAACCACCCCACCAACCGCCACAGATAGGGATTTTTTGCCACTTTTGAGGAAAAAGAGTCGCAGACTCCTTTCTATTGAGTGGCGTGGTGAGGGATTGTACTCGTTGTGCCTACATACTACCCTGAATGCAAAATTCAAGATTGATTAGGGAGTTTAGAGAGTTTAGAGAGTTGAGAGAGTTTAGGGAAATCTACTATTATTCCTATTATTCCTATTATTCCCATAGTTCCCCTAAAC
>CANBEE010000076.1 GCA_947367415.1 uncultured Bacteroidales bacterium | reverse complement strand
TACTGACGACGGGCTCGCCGACGCGCTTAAGGCACTGGGAAGCCCGGCGGCTGACATGAGGGCAAGGATCGTTACGGATGACGTGGTCGCCAGGCTGAATGAGCTTGATTATTTGCTGGCCTTCGCGTTCCTTCTGCTGTTCTTGCGAGAGGTTCTTCACGTCGCGGATGTCGGGAATTATCTTCAGCTCGATGGGAGCGTAATGATTGGCGCGAGCGAGATAGTCATCTACAGCTTGCGTAAGATAGCGGTTATCGGTCTTACCAATGGCTATAAGGAGAGTCTTCATCTTGTATGAATCAGTATGGATTTATCGACGGTTGTTTTGTGAGGCAAATTTACGAAGAATGAATGAATAAATCTTGTTTATTGCAAAAGAATCGCTAACTTTGCGACACATATTTAAACATAATAATATACAATTATGAATGAACTGATAGACCAACTGATTGCACTGTCATTCGCTGAGGATATAGGCGATGGCGACCACACTACACTCTCATGTATCCCCGAAACAGCAATGGGAAAGAGCCGACTCATCATCAAGGAGGAGGGTATCATTGCCGGCGTTGAGATGGCTCGCGAGATATTCCACCGCTTTGACCCTGAGATGAAGATGGAGGTGTACATCAACGATGGAACTCACGTAAAACCGGGCGATGTGGCCTTTGTAGTGGAAGGTAAGGTGCAGAGCTTACTGCAAACAGAGCGTCTGATGCTCAACGTGATGCAGCGCATGAGTGGTATCGCGACCATCACGAATGAATACGTGAAGCTGCTCGAAGGTACCAAGTGCCGTGTACTTGATACTCGCAAGACTACACCAGGCATGCGCATTATGGAGAAGGATGCTGTTCGCATAGGTGGTGGATGCAACCACCGCATAGGTCTGTTTGATATGATATTGCTCAAGGACAACCATATCGACTTCGCTGGAGGCATACCGCAGGCTGTAAGCCGTGCACAGGAGTACTGCAAGGCCAAGGGAAAGAATCTGAAGATAGAAGTAGAGGTGCGCAACTTCGATGAGCTGAGCCAAGTGCTGGCACTCGAAGGAGTGGATCGCGTGATGCTTGACAACTTCTCTGTGGAGAACACGCGCAAGGCTGTGGAGATTGTCGATGGAAGACTCGAAGTGGAGTCATCAGGTGGTATTACCTTTGACACTATCCGTTCGTATGCTGAGTGTGGCGTTGACTTTGTGTCGGTGGGTGCACTTACCCACTCAGTCAAGAGTCTTGACATGAGCTTCAAGGCGGTGAACGAGTAAGAAGAATCCTGAATTCTGAATTTTGAATTCTCAACTTGCCATCCAGCGTGAGTTTTCATTTTTGGAATCTTAACATGTATGAACGCGTAAAAAGCGTGGGCCAATAGGTTCACGCTTTTTTGTTTTCTTAATAACCCTTAAAAAGAGGAATTTTAATAAACTTTTATATATCTTTGGAGTCACTTAATAAAGAATATAAACATAATACAGAATAAAAACATGAACAAAACGCTGAAATGGACGCTCGTGGGCGTCATTGGAGTGGGCCTTGCCGTAGTGCTGGGCTTACGTGCATTCAAGCCTCACGTAAATGAGGATTTGAAGGATGAGGTGGTGAAGCAGCCGCAGGCTCCGAAGCAGAGCCGCACACTCAATGTGCAGGCTGTAGTGCTTGATCGTGTGTTACTGGCCGATGAACTCTTTGTGAGCGGTAACGTGATGCCCGACGAGGAGGTAAGCCTGGCTTTCGAGACCTCAGGTAAGGTAACTGAAATCCTTTTCCAGGAGGGAGCCTTCGTGCGTAAGGGAGACCTGCTGGCCAAAATCAATGACGAACCTCTACAGGCCGAATTGCGCAAGCAGGAGGCGCAACTGAAGCTGTTTCAGGACCGTATGTATCGACAGAATGCACTGCTCGAAAAGGAGGCTGTCAGTGAGGAAGCATTTCAGGAGGCACAGGCCAACCTGGCAGCATTGCACGCTGAGATTGACCGCGTGAAAGCTAATATTGCACAGAAGGAGTTACGTGCTCCGTTCGATGGTGTGCTGGGTTTGCGTGAGGTGAGCCTCGGTGCATATGTATCGCCTACAACCCCCATTGTGAAGTTGACAAAGATGAATCCGCTGAAGATTGAGTTTTCGGTTCCTGAACGCTACTCGGGTGTACTCAAGGCTGGCAGCCGACTCAACTTTACTGTGGAGGGCGACCTTGCCGAGCGTTCGGCCAAGGTGTATGCTACAGACTCACGTGTGAATATGGATACGCGTACTTTTACCGTGCGTGCTTTGTATGACAACTCCGACGGTGCCCTGTTCCCAGGACGCTATGTCAATGTGAACCTGCTAACTCGCGAATATCCCGATGCTATCGCCATTCCGAGCGAGGCCATCGTGTCGGAGATGGGTCACGACAAGGTGTTCCTCTACAAGGGAGGTAAGGCTGTAACGACCATTATCACCAAGGGCATACGCAACGAAGAGCTTGTGCAGGTGGTACAGGGCCTAGCAGTGGGCGACACCGTCATCACGACGGGTACGATGCAGTTGCGTGAAGGACAGAGCGTAGTGTTGGACGGTATCAAACGAATTGAATAAACTCTGAGTTCTCAGAATACTTAGAATACTCCGAAAATTCCAGAACATTCTAAAAGAATAATATGAATATATCAGAACTAAGTATACGTCGCCCGGTGCTCGCCACGGTGTTTACGCTCATTATCGTGCTGTTCGGTGCGATAGGTTACATGAGTCTGGGTGTCCGTGAATATCCGTCGGTGGATAATCCCATTATCTCGGTATCGTGTTCGTATCCCGGCGCCAATGCCGACGTCATAGAGAATCAGATTACCGAGCCGCTGGAGCAGAATATCAATGGTATACCGGGTATCCGCTCGTTGACCAGTGTGAGCCAACAGGGACAGTGCTGGATTACGGTTGAGTTTGAGTTGTCGGTCGACTTGGAGACTGCTGCAAATGACGTGCGCGACAAGGTATCGCGTGCGCAGCGCTTCCTACCACGTGACTGTGACCCACCTACCGTGTCGAAGGCCGATGCCGATGCATCACCTATCCTTATGGTGGCCATTCAGAGCGACAAACGCTCGTTGCTGGAGCTGAGCGAAATTGCTGACCTCACCGTGAAGGAGCAGTTGCAGACCATCCCCGAAGTGAGTGCCGTAAACATCTGGGGTGAGAAGAGGTATTGTATGCGTCTGTGGCTCGACCCCGTGAAGATGTCAGGCTATGGCATCACCCCGATGGACGTGAAGAGCGCTCTCGACTCGGAAAACGTGGAGCTTCCTTCAGGTAGTATCGAAGGTAACACGGTGGAGCTATCTATCCGTACGCTCGGCTTGATGCATACGACCGAAGAGTTCAACAACCTTGTAGTCAAAGAGAGCAATGGTCGCATCGTACGATTCAGCGACATTGGCCGTGCAGAACTGAGCGCCCGCGACATCAAGAGCTATATGAAGATGAATGGTGTGCCTATGGTGGGTGTGGTAGTGGTGCCGCAGCCCGGTGCAAACCATATCAACATTGCCGAGGCAGTGTATGAGCGTATGGAGATTATGAAGAAGGACCTCCCCGAGGATGTGGAGTACAAGTATGGTTTCGACAATACCCGCTTCATCCGTGCCTCAATCTCTGAGGTAAAGGATACGGTGGTGGAGGCATTCGTACTGGTAATTGTCATCATCTTCCTCTTCCTGCGCGACTGGCGTGTGACGCTCGTGCCCTGTATCGTTATCCCGGTATCGCTCATCGGTGCTTTCTTTATCATGTACCTGCTGGGCTTCTCCATCAATGTGCTCACAATGCTTGCCATCGTGCTCTCCGTGGGCTTGGTGGTGGACGATGCCATCGTAATGACGGAGAATATATATATACGTATAGAGAAGGGTATGCGGCCACGTGCTGCAGGTATTGAGGGTGCCAAGGAGATTTTCTTTGCCGTAATCTCTACCACTATCACCTTGCTTGCCGTGTTCTTCCCCATCGTCTTCATGGAGGGTACCACAGGCCGATTGTTCCGTGAATTTGCGCTGGTGATTGCCGGTGCGGTAATCATATCATCCTTTGCCGCGCTCACTGTAACTCCGATGTTGGCTACCAAGATCTTGAAACGCCGCAAGGAGCAACCGTGGTTCTATCGCGTGACAGAGCCTTTCTTTGTTTGGCTCAATAACTTCTATGAGCGCTCGCTCAAATTCATCCTGCGGCATCGTGCCATTGCGCTGATAGTGATGATCATTTCATTTGCTGGCTGTATATGGATGTGGGGCGAAGTGCCTTCAGAGATGGCTCCGCTTGAGGACCGCTCGCAGATTACCATCCGCACGATGGGTCCTGAGGGTGTGACCTATGAATATATGCGTGACTATACGGAAGAGATTAGCCGCCTGGCCGACTCCATCATGCCCGATGCCGAGTTTATCACAGCACGTGTGTCGAGCGGTTCGGGTAACGTGCAGATTACCTTAAAGGATATCAAGGACCGCGACTACTCGCAGATGGAGGTGGCCGAGCAACTCTCCAAGGCAGTGCAGAAAAAGACGGGTGCCCGCTCGTTCGTACAGCAGCAGTCGACCTTCGGTGGCCGCCGTGGCGGTATGCCCGTGCAGTATGTGCTGCAGGCGACTAGCATAGAGAAGCTGGCCGAAGTGTTGCCCGAGTTTATGACCCGTGTGTATGAGAACCCCACCTTCCAGATGGCCGACGTGAACCTCAAGTTCAGCAAGCCTGAGGTACGCATCCAGATCAATCGCGAGAAAGCCAACTTGATGGGTGTGAACACCCGCGACATTGCGCAGACCTTGCAATATGGACTTAGCGGTCAGCGTATGGGCTACCTCTACCTCAATGGCAAGCAGTATGAGATTGTGGGTGAGATCAACCGCCAGCAGCGTAATGCTCCTGCCAACCTCAAGTCCATCTATATGCGTAGCGACAATGGAGAGATGATACAGATGGACAACCTCGTGGAACTTGTCGAGGGTATAGCACCTCCGAAGCTATATCGCTACAACCGCTTTGTTGCAGCTACCGTATCGGCTGGTTTGGCCGAAGGGAAGACCATCGGTGACGGTCTAGACGAGATGGACAAGATTGCTGCCGAGGTACTCGACGACACCTTCCGCACCGCTCTGTCAGGTGAGTCTAAGGAGTTCCGCGAGAGCTCGTCGAGCCTCTTCTTCGCCTTTGGCTTGGCACTCGTGCTCATCTACCTTATTCTTGCCGCACAGTTTGAGAGCTTCAAGGACCCCGTCATCATTATGATTACCATTCCGCTGGCTATCTTTGGAGCACTTATCTTTATGATGGTAGGCGACCAGACGATGAACATCTACTCGGAAATCGGTATGATTATGCTTGTGGGATTGGTGGCCAAGAACGGAATCCTTATCGTGGAGTTTGCCAACCAACGCCAAAAGAATGGCGAGGACAAGATGACGGCCATACGTGAAGCATCCGTACAGCGTTTGCGCCCGATTCTTATGACCAGTGCATCGACCATCCTGGGTCTCTTGCCGCTGATGTATGCCACGGGTGAGGGATGCAACGGACGTATCGCCATGGGTACAGCCGTAGTAGGCGGTATGCTCATCTCTACTATTATGACCATGTATGTGGTGCCTGCCATATACAGCTACATTTCAACCGACCAATCAAAACAGGAGGATAACCAATGAGACACCTATATATATATGTAGCAGCAGCGCTGCTCACGCTTGGAGTCGATGGAGCCAATGCAAATTCTCAATTGTCAGCCCCTGACTCCACCTCCATCCTCTCCACCCTCCAGAGCGAAACTCTGCAATCATCGAAAGATGCTACTCCTACCACGTTGCAAGAGTGCTTGGAGAAGGGATTAGAAAAGAACTATTCGCTTCGTATCGTGCGTAATCAGGAGCAGATGGCTGCCAACAATGCCACGATGGAGAATGCAGGTCTGTTGCCTTCGGTGAGCCTATCGGCCGGATATAATGGTTCTGCATACAGCAACAATGTAGTGCCTCGCGAGGGCGATGCCGTACAGAGCCGGGGAATATACGATGACGGGCTCAATGCGGGTGTAGATGTGTCGTGGACGGTATTCAATGGTTTCCAGCTGCAGGCCAACTATGCTCGCCTGCGTGAGCTGCGGCTACTCTCTTCGACCCAGACACGCATTGCCGTAGAGGACTATATCGCCGAGCTTACGGCCGAGTACTATAACTTTGTACAGCAACGTCAGCGCTTGCGCAACTATGTATCGGCAGTTAAACTCTCACGCGAACGACTCCGCATCGTACACGAGCGCTGGATGATAGGTTCGCTCTCACGCCTCGACCTGCAGCAGGCACGCGTGGACTTCAATGCCGACAGTGCCCAGTGTCTCAAGCAGCGCGAGCTGTTGGCTTCGTCGCGCATCCGGCTCCACGAGCTGATGGCAGAAGATAGCCTCGACGTGCGCTTCACCTCGTTTGACGACGAAATAGAACTGCTGACCTTACCTAACTTTGACAGCTTGTGGGTGATGACCAAGGAAAACAATGCCTCCATGCTCATGGCGGCACAGAACCATACGCTGGCAGAGATTGACCTGCGCAGTGTACGTTCGCGCAACTATCCTTACGTGCGACTCAATGCCGGCTATGGCTACAACACCAATCACTATGGTGCAGGCAATACGCTGAAGCGCAATCAGTGGGGTGGAGATGTAGGCGTGTCTGTTGGCTTCAACCTCTACGACGGCAAGCGTCGCAGCGAGCAACGTAATGCCAAACTCTCGTTGCGCAATGCCGAACTTCAGGAGTATGACCTCACCCTGTCGCTCTATACCGATCTGGCCAACCTCTGGCAAGCCTACGAGAACAACCGCATGCTGCTCGCTCTGGAGAAGGAGAATGTAGTGGCAGCCCGCGAGAACTACGATATCGCACACGAGCGCTACCTCCTTGGCGACCTCTCTGGTATTGAGATGCGCGAGGCACAGAAGAGTCTTCTTGATGCTGAGGAGCGCATCCTAGTAGCTGAATACAACACCAAAGTCTGTGAGATTTCACTCCTGCAGCTCAGCGGTAGTATCACGAGCTATTTGGAGTAACTAAGAATCTACAACAAATACTAAGACCTCTGCCATGACAACCATAGCAGAGGTCTCTTTTATATCAATAAGGAGACACGACACATTTACCGTGCCCTCAATTCCCAAAAGGCTACAGCAGCTGCAGCGGCTACGTTGAGCGAGTCTACGCCGTGAGCCATGGGGATACGCACCACGTAGTCGGCAGCAGTGATGACCTCGTGGGCCAGTCCGTCGCCTTCGGTGCCCATGATAATGGCCATCTTGGGAACCTCCTTCAAGGGAGCATAGTCAATGGAGACTGAATCGTCTGTCAGAGCCATAGCAGCAGTAACGAAGCCTTCGGGATGCAACTGACCCTCAATGTCGTCAATCCAGGTCCAAGGAACAAGGAATACGGAGCCCATCGACACACGCACAGCCCTGCGATTGAGCGGGTCGCACGAGGTGCGTGTGAGCAATACGGCATCAATGCCCAATGCTGCTGCCGAGCGGAATATGGCACCGATATTTGTTGTATCGGTCACCCCATCAATGACTACCACGCGCCGTGCATTCTTCACCACATCGGCCACACAGGGTGCTGTGGGGCGGTACATAGCACAGAGTACTCCGCGTGTCAAGGTGTAGCCGGTGAGTGCAGCCAGCAGGTCGCGACTGCCAGTATAAACAGGAATATCGGGACAACGAGCAATGATGTCGGCCGCATCGCCTGCGATATGCCGCTCCTCGCACAGCAAGGCCAATGGCTCATAGCCTGCATCGAGAGCCACACGGATTACCTTGGGACTTTCGGCAATGAAGATTCCCTTGTCGGGCTCAAGCTCGCGGCGCAGCTGTGCCTCGGTGAGCGTGCTGAAAACCTCTACACCAGGATGTGTGAGTGATGTGATATGGATAATGGGCATAGCTTTATTCTTTTAATCTTCCTTGAGGAACAGCGTAATCTGCTGCAGCGACTCCTCAAACTCTTTCGGTTTGAATCCGTGGCCTGCTCCGGGGATGACGTGCAGGCGGGCATCCTTATATATCTTTACGGCACGCTCAGAGTCCTTCATTGATACGACAGGGTCTTTATCGCCCTGCACGATGAGCACTGGGCGCTTGTACTTACCTATACGCTTGAAGACATCGATATCGCGCACTTCGGTGAAGAAGCGGCGACCCATAGGCACATTCCACAGGCGTGTGGTGTCGGGGATATCGCTCAGATTGGGATAGCGGGCTGTCCAGTTGTCGGGGATGCACAGTGCGGGGAAGATGAGTATGGTGCGGCTTATGTCCTTGGGCATACTTGCCGCCGTGAGTGCCGATACGAGTCCGCCCTGGCTCTCACCGATGAGCACGATACGATTGGCATCCACGTCAGGCTGCTGCTTGAAGTAGCGCACGATGGCCTCGAGGTCGCTCTGCTCGTCCAGGATTGACATGTTCATCGTGTTGTTGTCGCTACGGCTGTTGACCGAACCACAAGCAAAGTCGAAGGTATATACTTGATAGCCCAGTTTGTTGAGTGTTTCGAAATAGTTGCGGCCAAAGTGGTGCGTACCGTTGAATCCGTGGGCAATGATGGCTACAGGCATCTTGCCTTTGGCATGTGCGGGGCGACTGAGCACACCATATAGGTGACGCTCTCCGTTGCGTATCCAAAGTGTATCTTCCTTTGCAACGGATTTATTATCCGATGCGCTAATGGGCTGCGCCAGCAGTGACGTGCACAGCACCATGCCGAGAGCAAATAAGAAGCTTCGCGTTTTCATAATAGGCGTTGTTTATTGTTTTGGCCGTAAATGTACAAAAATATTTCTACACTGCCACATCTCTACCCCACCCCATTTGCAATTCCGCGTTTTTATTGCGTAATTTGCATCAATCGTTTGGTTTTCTATTAATTTTCTTTATATTTGCACCATAAATCCTTTACACAATGAGAAACTTCCTTATCATACTGCTTTTCATCGTAGTTACCGCTCTTCTAAATACACTTATCGGAGGTGTAGCAGGTTATGCATTGGCAAGTCTATTCTTTGCAATCATTCTCTTCACAGGCAAAGGTGACATCTTGATAGCGGGTTACAACACCGCCAGCGAAGAAGAGAAAGAGAAATGCAACATCAAGCGCTTGCGTTTCCTTGTGGGTTCTATCTTTATCTTATTGGCATGCCTAATAGCATTACGGGACATGGACATTATGGGTCGTGGTCTGTTTGTCGTTTCCACCATAATATTAGTTATTGTAACCTTGATTTTGGCCAATACTTGGGCAATGAAGAAATAGACCACTGCTCCGTCTTCCGATGAAACTACTCTTACGCACTCTTACCGCCTTCCTTCTTGGTCTGGCCATTACAGGCGCCATGCTCTTCCTCCCTGCCGGCTCATGGCACTATCCCGGTGCATGGCTTTTCATGGCACTGCTCTTCATCCCTATCCTCATTATGGGAGTGGTATTATTGGTTAAGAATCCCGAGTTGCTGCGCAAGCGCTTGGAGATGAAGGAGCGTGAGAAGGAGCAGCGGGGCGTGGTGGCACTGTCGGGACTGCTTCTCGTAGGTTCGTTCATTGTGGCAGGGCTCGACTTCCGGTTCGGTTGGAGCCACGTTTCATCCGTCGTTGTCGTCATCGCCTCTATAGCATTGCTCGTAAGCTATGCGCTCTATGCCGAGGTGTTGCGCGAGAATGTCTATCTTTCGCGTGTGGTCGAGGTGCAGCAGGGGCAGCGCGTCATCGATACGGGTCTGTATGGTATTGTGCGCCATCCCATGTATTCGGCAGTCAGTCTGCTCTATCTCTCCATTCCGCTCGTGCTCGGCTCGTGGTGGGCACTACTGGTGATGTCACCTTGCGTGCTCCTGCTGGCTGCACGCATCAAGAATGAGGAGCAGGTGCTGCGTCAAGGCCTTCCCGGCTACATAGCGTACACCCAACGTGTGCGCTATCGCATGATTCCTTATGTTTGGTAGAATAAATCTTTCTACTGCTGCCACCGCGCGGTCTTCCGATGAAACCATACGGCAGTGCGGCGCCCTATGCAGCTGAGCAGCGGTATCCATAAGCGGTTGTACCAGCCGGGGATGATGTATTCGCGTCGCTTGAAGAACGCCTTCACCACCCTGCGGGCACAGCTCTCGGGGCGCATCAAGAAGCCTGTCTTCTTTGCCAATTGAAATACTTTGGGCGGCAAGCCCATCAGCTCCGTAGCCACACCGGCCGGTGCCGCCGTAGTCACCACTACGCCCCGCGAACGTATCTCGCGACCAAAGGTGATGGAGAAGTTGCGCACGAAAGCCTTGCTGCCACTGTAGAGCGACCAGCCAGGCAAACGCATATATACGGAGTAGGACGACAGGTTGAGTATGTAGCCATGCCCACGCCCTGCCATCTGCTCGCCAAAGAGGCGGCACATCATCGCCACGGAGCGCACATTGAGACTGACGATGCGCTCCACGTCCTCTACCGGGAGCGCCACGGCATCGCGAAAGAAATAAATCCCCGCATTGTTTACCAGCACCTCCACGGCATAGCCCATCTCGGTGGTCCAGCGCAGCAGTTCAGCCGGTGCCTCAGCTTGCGTGAGGTCGGCAGCACGGAGTGCGATGCACTCCTCTCCCCTACCCGTCTCGCCGAGCAGCCTGCGGCGTGCCTCCTGCAAGCGCTCCTCAGAGCGGCTCACTAATATCACCCGATACTCCCTACGCAGCAGTTCGCGAGCGATGGCAAACCCTATGCCCGCACTGCCTCCAGTGACCAATGCCCAGTGTGATGTGTTCATATCTTCTCTATTACGATTCAGTTTGTACAGCTACAAACTACAATTTGTTCAGTTCCAAACTCCAGTTTCTAGC